>CANKNK010000111.1 GCA_947483455.1 Comamonadaceae bacterium
AAGCCGGTCAGGCCGCTCCATACCTCGCCTTACGCTGTCACCACTTCCAGGCCCAGACACAGTTCGCGGGTGTTGCCGTAGCGCACCACCTGCGTGCCGCCGGCATTGGTGCCCAAGTTGCCGCCTATAGTGCAACTGCCTTCCGAGGCCAAGCTCAAAGGGAATAAAAATCCGGCTTTTTCGCACACCTCTTGCAAGTTTTGCAGCACGCAACCGGCTTCCACCGTGATCGTCAGGTTGCCGCCATCGAGCGCGCGCACGGCGTTCATGCGGGTCAAGCTCAGCACGATTTGCGTGCCGCTGGCATCCGGGGTAGAGCCCACCACCATGCCGGTATTGCCACCTTGGGGCACGATGCTGACACCTGCTGCGGCACAGGCTTGGACGACTTGCGCCACTTGCGCGGTGGACGCAGGGCGCACGACGGCCAGCGACTTGCCGCGCTCGCGCTTGCGCCAATCGAGCTCGTAGCCCGTTAAGTCGCCTTCGGTCAATACATGTGCGTCGCCCACAATGGCGCGCAGTGCGGGGAGTAGGGCAGCGGGTGGGTTCATACGCTTGGTTTAACTCGATTCGGTAGGGGGCGCGTCGCTCTGGCCTGCAGCTTTGGCATCACGCTGGCGCAAACGCACATGCATCAGGCAGGCCACAAACAGGATCAGGCACAAAGCGATTTCCAACATGGCGCAGTAGTTACCGGGCGCTTTATCGCCCCATGCCCGCACCACGCCTTCGGTGAAGTACAGCCATACCAGCATGGATACCCAACGGTAGGTGTACATCCGGTTTTTCAGCAGCCCGGCCAGCGGTAGGCACAGGGGCAGGGCCTTGAGCGCCAGCCACGAGCCGCCGGGCCGCAGCGGTGCGACCAGCAACTCCCACACCAGGCTGAGCACGATCAGCCCGAGCAGGCTGCCCGCGGCCAATGCACGGCTGATATGGACGTGGGTTTCGACCGGGGCGCCTGGCGCCAACGCCGGCTCGAAGCTAGGGGGGATCGGGGAGG
Organism: Comamonadaceae bacterium; assembly: GCA_947483455.1. Classification (GTDB taxonomy): domain Bacteria; phylum Pseudomonadota; class Gammaproteobacteria; order Burkholderiales; family Burkholderiaceae_C; genus Allorhodoferax. Next base: position 1,007 of record CANKNK010000111.1, read on the forward strand.
GGGAAAGAGGTGCTTGCATGTCGGTGGCATCATACCGGCCATGCAAATGCTTCCTCGCTTCCAACTTTGGCTGGCTGATGTGCGCCATGTCCCCTGGCTACCGGCCCTCAAAACCCTGCGCGAACGCTTTCGCGAAGACCGCCTGGGCCTGACTGCCAGCAGCCTGACCTTCACCACCACGATCGCCCTGGTGCCCTTGTTGACGGTGGCCTTGGCCGTGCTCACGGCCTTTCCCATGTTCGCCAAGTTTCAGGACGTATTGCAAAAGTGGCTGGTCGCCAGCCTGATACCGGACGATATCGCGCGCCAGGTGCTCGGCTACCTGAGCCAGTTTTCGCGCAAAGCCAGCAAGCTCGGTGCCTTTGGCCTGGGCGCGCTGGTGCTGACTTCGCTGGCGCTGATCTTCACGATTGACCGCACTATCAATAGCATCTGGCGCGTGCGTACGCTGCGGCCCCTAGGCCAACGGCTGTTGATTTACTGGTCTGCACTCACGCTGGGTCCATTGATTTTGGGCGTCAGCATCAGCGTCAGTTCGTACGCGATTTCCGCCTCGCGTGGCCTGGTCGAGGGTATGCCCGGCGGCGTGGGCTTTTTGCTCGACACCACGCAGTTTTTGATGGTGGGTGGCGGTATGGCCGCTATGTTCCATTATTTGCCCAATACACGGGTGCGCTGGGGCCATGCTTGGATGGGCGGTCTTTTTGTAGCCACTGGCCTAGAAATAGCCAAGCGCCTCATGGCCTGGTACCTGGAAACGGTACCGATGTATTCGGCGGTCTATGGCGCCTTTGCCACGCTGCCTATATTGTTGGTCTGGATTTACCTCTCTTGGGTCATTGTGCTCTTGGGTGCGGCCCTGACGGCCTATGTGCCCGGCCTCATCGCGGGCTTGCCGCCTAGACGCCAGGGGCCGGGTGCACACTTTGGTTTGGCGCTGGCCCTGTTGTCCGAATTGGGTGCTGCCCGCACGGAGGCGGTACGGGGCATGACAACGGCTGCGCTGTGCGAGGCCCTGCATGTGGACCCGCTGGACTTGGCCGACGTGGTGGACACGCTCAAAACCATGGACTGGATCGGTAAGCTTCAAGAAAGCCAAGGCGACGACGGCGGCGCACGCTGGGTACTGTTGGTGGACCCGGTGCAAACCCCGGTCGCGCCTTTGGTGCAAAACCTCTTGCTGGTACAGGATGAGAACAGCGGAAATTTCTGGCGTACCGCCTTGCGTCCCGGCTGCACACTGCATGAAGTGATGTAGAGCTGGCTGGCCCCAGCCAAGGGCCGCTCAGTGACACCAGAGTCGTCCTTGGCAACCATCGCCATAAAGCGTACATCCCTATTTTTAAAGAGAAAGCCCCTATTTCTAGGTGTACCATTGCGCCCCTGACGCAAGGCTTTGGAGCGCTTGAGTTTGCAAGTATTTACGAATAGAGAAACATTGTTGTTATGCATAGTAAAAAGAAGAAGTTACTCCAGCATTTGCGTACCGAAGTCTTTTGCCGATTAGGCGTATCACCGGTCCACGGTATCGGCGTATTTGCGATTCGTGCTATTCCCAAAGGCGCCAAACCGTTGAAGTCGCGCCTGAAGATGCATGAAATTAAATTCAACCATGCTGAGGTCAGTTCTTTGCCGCCGCAGGTGCGCAAGGAGTTGGACATGTTTTGCTATTACGACAAGCACCATATGCTGATCCCGGCGATTGGTCTGAACTCGATGAATATGTCGGTCTACCTCAACCACTCGAAAACGCCCAACCTCAAAATGCGTAAAGACGGCGACCTGATCGCCCTGCGCGACATCGAACAGGACGAAGAATTGATGATGGACTACGATGACAGTTTTGGCGAAGTCCACACCTTCGGTCCGGGGGTGGACGACTGAGTGGCAGCTGCCCCGCAGGCATAAAAAAACCGGCAATCTGGCCGGTTTTTTTGTGGGCGCAAGCGGCACAGCCGCCATAGGCATTAGTCCGAGCGCTGACGATAGACCTGGTTCCAGTCTTCGCGCTTGAAGTCCGTGTGCAGGGGCGAGGTCAGGTCAAGCGCCAGGGGGTGGTCCGGGTCGGTCATGGCCAGGGCAAAAATAGGCTCGTGGTCAGTCACAAACAAGGCCTTGTAGCCATAGTCGCCCACCGGGCCGAGGTTGTAATAGGCATAGCCGGCTTTTTGCGTCCAGCGCGAGGCCAGCAGGCAGGCATAAATGCCGGGCGAGCGGTTGCGGTACGCCGTGTTCCACTGGCAAAAGCTGCCATACACCTGGTCCCGCTCGGGCATGACGATGGACACATCGCTCAGTACCAGGTCCCCATTTTCGGCATGGGCCTGAATGATCAGCACATCAAGCTTTTGTACGTAGTCCACAAAACCGGCAATTTCTTGGTCGTGGATTTCATAGGCAGTGAAATGCTCACGCCCCAGGTCGAACACATCTTCCACCGACAGGTCCCGTCCCGGTACCAGGCGCTCAGTCACGGTAAAGCTACGGCACAGTTTGTCCAGCTCCTTGAACTTGCGTGCGCGCCGTTCATCGGTCCAAAACTCCGGCAAACCGGCATGCACCAGGCCGTATTTGTCGTTGATAGGCACGCCGTAGTTGCCCTCAGGGGGCAGGGCATAGACGATGAACGGTTTTTGCGCCGCCGACAGCATCTGGGGCGTCACATCAATATAGGGGCACAGCCCGTCCCAGCGGCTGGTGAAGTACTTGGTCTGCTCGTGGAAACTTTCCACACACAGGTTCTCGGGGGTCCAGGTCTGGTGTGCCAGGGTTTGCACTTCGCTGTGGTCGAAACCATTGAGCGCTTCTTGGTAGTTGGCGGAGGAGTACAGATCAGTCGTCATGGGCTTGGGTTCCTTTGGCTAGGCCTTGGCTTGCAAGGGTTGCAGATCAAAGTAGTCAGAGTCGATGCGGTGGTTTTCGCGCAAAAACGCCGCATCACTGGCGTGCAGTGCCTTGATCGCACTGTGCATCGAGGCCAAATGCGCGGAGGCCTCGCTGTGGGGGTTCGACAGCTGACGCTGGTATTCCGGCATCAAAGGGCAGTCGCTGTCGTAATAAAACTTTTTTTGCTTCGGATGGTAGGACAGCGGGTAGAGCTTGCAGCTCAGTGGCTTGTCGTCTCCGAGGGTGCAGCCTTGGTCGCCTAGGTGGGTGCACTCTGTCTCTATGCATACGCTGCCCATCGCCTTTTTTTCAGTGGCGGTGAGGGTAATGTCCAGAGGTGGAAAGCCGGGTTCTATGTGGCAGCACTGCCTGCACTGCGCGCAATGGTCAAACAGCACTGGTGTTTCCGACGATTGCAATGCCACGGTCGTGGCGGAAATTGGAGGATACAGATCCGTTGCGGAACATCGCAATGTATGAGCTTGTGCAAAAGGGCAAGGCCTGCAACTCTGTTTCCAACATACTCGTTTTGGGGACCTAATTGGCTAGGTGCTAATGATGTTCGCGATTTTTACACGACTTACACACTTTTGTAACATCTTTTCGAAAATTTTTTCAAACTATTTCAATCACAAAAAATGGCCACCACATGGTCATGCTGCATGTGCAAAGAACTAATCGCGTTTGAATCCGGCAGCGCGATCATCATGCAACAAAGCAAAAGAACATACACCTTTGCGACTTGCATGCGCCGCCTTGCGAATCGCGCATTGCTGACCAATGCTTTCCTGCGTCGAATACAGGCAGCGCTGCGGGTGACCAAGGCCCCAGCCCAAGGGCTTAGACTGCGCAGCAATCGCAACCTGCACTTCACCCCAACACCATGTGCCTTATCGCTTGGAACTGGCAGCCCGACACCGAGCAGCCACTCTTGCTCATCGCCAATCGCGACGAGTACTACGCACGCCCCACGCGCCCCTTGCACCATTGGGAGGGTGCGCCTATTCGCGCGGGCAAAGACCTGCAAGCCGGTGGCACCTGGCTGGGCCTTGCACCCGGTGGCCGCATGGCGGCGCTGACCAACGTGCGCGACATGCGCCAGCAACGCGCAGACGCGCCCTCGCGCGGCGCATTGGTCAGTGATTTTTTGAGCGGGCAAAGCAGCGCATCACAGTACTTGGAAAGCATCGCTGCGACCGCAGCGCACTACAACCCTTTCAACCTGCTGGTCTACGACGGCCAAACCTTGCTGGGCTTTGAAAGCCAAGCTGCGCGCATCGTCGCTATGCAGCCCGGTATTGCCGCCGTTTCCAATGCCGGTTTCGACACCCCCTGGCCCAAACTGCTTGGGCTCAAAACCGGTCTGCAACACTGGGTCATGCAACAGACCCGCCCGCAAGCGCCAGGCCCTGCGGCCTTGTTTGCCTTGCTAGCCGACAACGCACCCGCGCCCGATGCACAACTGCCCGACACGGGCATCCCTCTAGAGCGCGAGCGGGTGCTTTCCTCTGCCTTTATACGCAGCAGCGACTACGGCACCCGCGCCAGCAGCCTGGTCATGCTGCGGCGCAACAGCGCACGCTTTATCGAACGCAGTTTTGACGCGCAGGGCTGCACTGGCGAGGTCAGCCTAGACCTTTAATTCGGGCTGCCTGCACAGCGAGGCGCTGGACCTTAGTACGATATGGACAGGAGTCAATTCGCTAGATCGGCCCACGTGACTATGGGACATCAAAGTTGCTTTATTTTTTATCAGCCTGCGGCCGCACTTGCATGTACTAGCTATTGATCACCCGCCTGATCTCTTGCGCCACTTCCATAGGCGTGAGTCCCACCGGCCCCACGCCCTGCGCCACCAAGCGGTCAGCGGCCAGCGCGTGGGCTTGCACGGCCAGGCAGCTCGCTTCCCATAGGCTTAAGTGGTGCCGCACGCCTTGGGCCGCCAGCGCGGCCAGGCAGCCGGTCAGCACGTCGCCCATGCCGCCTACGGCCATGCCAGGGTTGCCGTCCCCGCATTGCTGCGGTATCTGGCCGGGTGCGCCGAGCAGGCTGTGTTGGCCTTTGAGTACGACGATGGACTGGGTATGTGCCACCAGGGCCTGCAGGGCGGCGGCACGGCCAGCCTGTATATCGTGGTTGCTACAGCCCAGCAGACGCGCGGCTTCGCCGGGATGCGGCGTGAGGCAGCTAGGGTGTTGGCGCTGGCGTAAGGCTTG
>CANKNK010000112.1 GCA_947483455.1 Comamonadaceae bacterium
GCCCAGCGTAATCATGCGCTCCAAGGCTTGCTGCACCGCGCTGGTGAGCGAGCTGGTTTGCAGCATGGCGATGGTGGGCTGGGCCAGGTCCGGCAGGTCCAAGGTGTCAAAGGGCATGGGCGGATTGAAGCATAAAATTGCAGATTGTCAACAATATTATTGTATTCTACGGGCCTATGGGAGGTCTGCATAAGTCGGTCATCGCGCAGCGGCGCGGCGATCCGAAGGTACAAGCTTGGCAAGCCAAAGTGGCTTGCTTCGCTACGCTCGCAAGGAATTTGGACTTATGCAAATGTCCCCTGTGCCTTGACTTTGAATTTTTCGCTGGGGCTGCCCGCAGTAAGCTTCTTGCATGCGCACCCCCTAGACGCTTTTGGACTTTTGAGAACCCACCCATGCCCTTGCACCGCGACGCCATCTTGCTCACCCCCGGCCCGCTGACCACCAGCTTGCGCACCAAGCTGGCCATGCTGCGCGACTGGGGCTCGTGGGATGCGGACTTCATCGCCGTCACCGCCAGCGTGCGCAAGAGCCTGCTGGACATCGTGCACGGGCAAGACAGCCATGTGGTCGTGCCTTTGCAGGGCAGCGGCACCTTTAGCGTGGAGGCGGCAGTGGCCACGGTCGTGCCACGCGAGGGCCATGTACTGGTGCTGGACAACGGCGCCTATTGCAAACGCGCGGCCAAGCTCAGCAGTTTGATGGGGCGGCGCACGACGGTGCTGCCGTTTGACGACGCGCAGGCGGTATCGCCACTGGCGTTGGAAGCTGCATTGCAAGCCGATGCCAGCATCAGCCATGTGTTGATGATCCATTGCGAGACCGGCGCCGGTGTGCTCAACCCCTTGCAGGCCGTGGCCGATGTATGTGCGCGCCACGCCAAGGGTTTGATCGTCGACGCCATGAGCTCCTTTGGCGCGCTGCCGATTGATGCCCGTACCACGCGTTTTGATGCTTTGATTGCCGCCAGCGGCAAATGCCTGGAAGGCGTTCCAGGCATGGGCTTTGTTTTGTTGCACAAGCAAATACTGCCTGCTTGCGAAGGCAACAGCCAGTCCTTGGCCATGGATTTATTCGACCAACACGCCTATATGGAAAAAACCGGGCAATGGCGTTTTACGCCACCCACCCATGTGCTGGTGGCCTTGCAGGAAGCGATTGCCCAATTTGTCGAAGAAGGCGGGCAAAGCGCACGGCTGGCGCGCTACCAGGCTAATTGCGACACCTTGTTGCATGGCATGGCGGCGCTGGGTTTTGTGCCTTTTTTGCCGCCAGACATCCAAGCGCCCATCATTGTGACTTTCCATGCGCCTGCGGACCGGGCCTACGAATTCAAAAAGTTTTACGACGCGGCCAAGCGCCATGGCTTTATCCTCTACCCTGGCAAGCTCACCCAAATCGAGACCTTTCGCGTCGGCTGCATTGGCGCGATAGGCACGGTGGAAATGGAGCAAGCGGTACATGCGGTAGCACGCGCGATGCAAGACCTAGGTATTACCCACGGCGCGCCCACACGCGCACCGTGAATACAAACGGAGCAATTCATGGCAAGTCAAAAGCAGCACCCAGCAGTGGCTGCCGTCGCGAAAAGCGGCAGCAACAAGGTGAAGGTCGCAGTCAGCGATATCGACGGCATCTTGCGCGGTAAATACCTGCACATCGACAAATTTCTAAGCGCAGCCCAGCCCTACCCTGGCGGAGGATTTGGCTTTTGCGACGTGGTCTTTGGCTGGGATGCGCATGACACCTGCTACGACAACACCAACGTCACCGGCTGGCAACACGGCTTCCCCGACGCCCTGGCCCGGCTCGACCTGAACACCGCCCGTACTGTGCCCTGGGATAAGCAGGTGCCGTTTTTCCTGGGCGAGTTTGTGAACGCCGATGGGTCGCCCTACGCAGTGTGCCCGCGCCAGACGCTTAAGCGCGTGCTGGCGCGCGCGCACAAAATGGGCTTGACCCCCATGACCGGCATGGAGTTTGAATGGTTTAACTTCAAAGAAACGCCGCAAAGCTGGGCCGACAAAAAAGGTGTGGGGCCAACCTCGCTGACCCCGGGTATGTTTGGCTATTCGCTTTTGCGCATGGCCGATAACGGCGGTTTTTTCAATGCCTTGATGGACGATATGCAAGCCTTTGGCGTGCCCATCGAAGGCCTGCACACCGAAACCGGCCCTGGCGTCTACGAAGCGGCGATTGCCTTCTCCGAAGCGCTGGAGCAAGCGGACCGCGCCATACTGTTCAAAACCGGCGCGCGCGAGATCGGCAAGCGCTACGACATCATGCCCAGTTTTATGGCCAAGTGGAACCAGCACCTTCCCGGCTGCAGCGGCCATATCCACCAGTCCTTGAGCGACGGTAAAAACAATGTGTTTGCCGACGCCAAAGGCCGGCACGGCATGAGCAAATTGTTCGAAAGCTACCTGGCCGGGCAGGTGGCTTGCCTGATGGAGTTTGCGCCCATGTTCTGGCCCACCATCAATAGCTACAAGCGCCTGGTCGATGGGTTTTGGGCGCCGGTCAAACCCACCTGGGGCGTGGACAACCGCACCGCGAGCTTTCGCGTTATTGCCGGTTCGCCCAAGTCCACCCGTTTGGAGACACGCTGCCCCGGCGCTGACGTGAACCCGTATTTGGCAATGGCCGCCGTCATTGCCGCAGGTCTGGACGGCGTAGAAAAAGGCCTCAAACTCAAGGCCCCGGCGATTACCGGCACCAACCTGGGCGCAGAAAACATCCCGCGGGCACCACGCACCTTGATACAAACCACGCGCAATTTCCGCGAATCCAAAATCGCCCGCGATTGGCTGGGCGATACCTTTGTCGATCACTTTGCCGCCACCCGCGAATGGGAGTGGCGCCAGTGGCTCGATGGTGTGACCGATTGGGAACTCAAACGCTATTTCGAAATTATTTAAGTCATCGCGGAAAAACCCCTGCGCCTACCTGTTGAGCCCTACTTAGTCGCATTGCATGGGGGAGATGGTATGAAAAACGGTAACAATCGCAGCTAGTGCGCGCGCAGCCCTTTTTTCCAAGGCCTTGCCAAGCGCTGCAAAACTTTTCTAAAGATTTTCTATGAGCATTACCTCTTTTTCCTTTCCGACCCCCATCCGCTTTGGCGCGGGCGCGCGCAAATTGGTCGCCGCCCATTTGCAGGAGCTGGGGCTCAAACGCCCGCTGATCGTCACTGACCGGGCCTTGGGCGCGCTGCCGGTGCTGGCCGAGTTTCAATCGCATTTGTCGGGGCTGGACGTGGCGGTGTTCTCCGGCGTGTTCGGCAATCCCACCTGTAGCCAGGTGATGGATGGCGCGGAGGCTTATCAAGCGCATCACGCCGACTGCATCATCGGCTTTGGCGGCGGCGCGGCGCTGGACGTTGCCAAGGTAGTGGGTATTGCCGCCACGCACGCGGGCGATATTTTGGAGTACGTCTGGGACCACCCGCAGGTGCGCCCCATCAGCGCGCCGCTGCCCTATTTTGTGGCCCTGCCCACCACCTCGGGCACCGGTTCGGAAGTGGGCCGCTCCAGCGTGGTCAGCGAGAACGACACGCACTTAAAGCGCGTGGTCTTTAGCCCCAAAATATTGGCGCGCATGGTGTTTGCCGACCCCGAACTCACCCTGGGCCTGCCAGCCCATGTCACCGCCGCTACCGGCATGGACGCACTCACCCACAACATCGAGAGTTATCTGTCCCCGGCCTACCACCCGCTGTGCGATGGCATCGCCTTAGAAGGTACCCGCATTGCGGCCGCTGCACTACAGACCGCAGTGAAAGAGCCCGGCAATTTGCAAGCGCGCGGCGACATGATGATGGCTTCCATGATGGGCGCCATTGCTTTCCAAAAAGATTTGGGTGCGGTGCATTCCTGCGCGCACGCCCTGGGCGCGGTCTGCGACCTGCACCACGGCCTGGCCAATGCTTTGATGATCGACACCGTGTTGGCTTGGAACTTTGAAGCCGTGCCTGCTAAGTTCGATGAATTGGCGCATGTCTGCCGCGTCGCTGGTGGTGGTAAAGCCTTTGTGCCCTGGCTCAAAACGATTAAGACCAGCATCGGCATTACCGGCGGCTTGGCCGCGCATGGCGTGAAAGAAGAACATATGGCCCGCCTGGTGGATGTGGCCCAGGCCGATATCTGCCACCAGACCAATCCAAGGCCCTGCACCCCGGCCGATTTTGAGCGCCTGTTCCGCCAGGCGATGTAAGCTCTACCTACGCGAAACGCTTGTGCTCCTTTCCCACTTTCACACACCGCCCAGGTAGGCGAATGCGGCTACTGCCAAGCCACTTGCCGACACTTTTTACCAACCCTTCATTTCTTGTTTTTGACCATGTCTGACCGCCCCAAAATTGGCGTGAGCGCCTGTTTTCTGTACCCCGACGCCAACCGTCCGGCTTTCGCGAAAAAAACCTTGCAGTACCTAGAGCAGTCCGTGCCGCACTGGATCATGGCTGGTGGCGCAATGCCCGTGATGGTGCCTGCCCTGGTCGGCGATACCGCCCGTGGTGAGGTCACGGCGGAGCATTACGCGCAATGGCTGGACGGCCTGGTGCTGCATGGCGGCGTGGATATGTCGCCCAGCAGTTATGGCGAAGAGCCGCTGGACCCACGCTGGGCGGGTGACCGTACACGCGACCTGTACGAAATGGAATTGGTACGCGCTTTTGTGGCCGCAGGCAAACCCGTTTTTGGCATTTGCCGGGGGCTGCAGTTAATTAACGTGAGCTTCGGTGGCACGCTCTACCAAGATATCGGCACGCAGCGACCCCAGGCCCTGGCGCACCGCGACGGCGAAGCCTACGACCGACATTTTCACGATGTTGAACTGGTACCAGGCACACGACTTGGCGCCTTGTTAAGCCCCACCGCCAGCCGCAAAATCAACAGCATCCACCACCAAGGTATCAAGGACCTGGCGCCCGGTTTTGTGGCCGAAGCCCATTGCCCGGATGACGGCACTATCGAAGCCATACGCCACAGTGGCGATGCTTGGGTGGCCGCAGTGCAATGGCACCCCGAATTTCACAAGCCTGAATACGGCGTGATGGATGACAGCGCGCTCTTGCACGACTTTTTGCAAGCCGCACGCGCTGCACGTGTTTAAATTTTCCAAAGCGAGCACCGCATGAGCACCTTGTCAGTCTTCAATCCTGCCAATGGCCAACTGGTCAACACCCTCCCCGCTGACAACACCGCCAGCGTAGCCACCAAAGCCGCAGCCGCTCGCAGCGCCCAAGCCGCCTGGGCTGCCACGCCGCTGGCCACGCGCAAAAGCTGCGTAGAAAAATTCCGCGTCAGCGTGGTGCAAGACATGGACGCGCTGGCCCTGACCATGACGCGCGAAACGGGCAAACCGGTGCAGTTATCGCGCAATGAACTCAATGGCCTGCTCGGGCGTATTGATTTTTTCCTGGCGCAGGTCGATGGCTGCCTGGCAACCGAAACCGTCATGGCCGAAGGCGGAATGACCGAAAAAATCGAGCATATTCCCTTAGGCATCGTGGCCAATATTTCGGCCTGGAACTACCCCTGGTTTGTCGGCTGCAATGTGATTCTTCCCGCGCTCTTGGCAGGTAACGCGGTGCTCTACAAGCCCAGCGAATACGCTAGCAACACCGGGCTGGCAATTGCTCGGCTCTTGCACCAAGCCGGTGTGCCGCAGGACGTGATGGTGTGTTTGGTGGGTGGCGGCGAGGTCGGTCAGGCCTTGTTGCAACAACAGATTGACGGCGTGTTTTTTACCGGCTCGGTCGCCACGGGAGCCCGCATCGCGCAGGCAGTGGGGGGCCGCTTTATCAAGCTGCAGCTCGAACTCGGTGGCAAAGACCCCACCTATGTGTGCGATGACGCCAACCCGGAAAACGCCGCCGAATCGCTGGCCGATGGCGCGATGTACAACACCGGACAAAGCTGCTGCTCGGTCGAGCGCATTTATGTGCACGAAAAAATTTATGACGCCTTTGTGGCCCGCTTTGTGGCCACTGTCAAAGGCATGAAGCACGGCGATACCGAAAGCGCGGACACCTATATCGGCGCCATCACCCGCGCGCCGCAGC
>CANKNK010000113.1 GCA_947483455.1 Comamonadaceae bacterium
AACGGCCAGAGGGTGTCAGGCCTTGCAGCTTGGTGCTGTGCGCGTCCAGGTAGTCCTGCACTGCGTAGTTCACCATACCCGCGTTTTGCGAGACCAACTCTTGGCAACGAGAGTACAGGTCTTGGCGCTTCTTCTGGTCGATTTCGATACGGGCGGCTTCCAGCGCTTTGCTGAATTCCGCATTCACGAAATGGCTGTCGTTCCAGGGATTGCCCAAGCCGCCGTAGAAGGTCGAGGTGAGCTGGTTGTCGATGGTCGGACGGTTGCCCCAGTACACCGCGCAGAAAGGCTGCTTCAGCCAGACATTGTCCCAGTAGCCGTCGCCCGATACGCGCTTGAGGTCCATATTGATGCCGGCTTTGGACAGCGATTCCTGGAAGATTTGGCCCGCATCGGTAGCACCGGAGAAAGCGCCTTCAGACACTTGTAACTCAATCGCACCCGTGTGACCTGATTTTTTCATGTGGAACTTGGCCTTGTCGATGTCAAAGCGGTTCATGGTCTGGTTAGGGTTGTAGAACTTCATCTTCGGTCCGACGCAGTTGTCGTTACCGATAGAAGCGTAGCCGCTGTAGACGTTGTCCACGATTTTCTGGCGGTCGATACCGTACTTGAGCGCCAGCATCACGTCCTGGTTGTTGAAGGGCGACTTGTCGGTGTGCGCTACAAAGCAGAAACGGTTGCCCATGCCTGGAGTGCGCGAGACTTTGAGCGCCGAGTTTTTGGCCAACAAGGCCGCTGTCTTGGGGCTCACGCGGTTGATGATGTCTACCGTGCCGGTTTGCAAGGCGGTCGTGCGTTGGTTGGCATCCTGGATGTAAATCAGTTCAACACGGTCAAAGTTGCCACGGTTGGGCTTCCAGTAGTTGCCGGGCTTGCGCTTGAAGGTCGCACGCACACCAGGCTGGAATTCGTCGAGCGTGAACGCACCAGTGCCATCGGGCTTGCTGAAGTCTTTGAAACCATTGGGCACTACGATGATGTGGTAATCGCTCAGGTTGAATGGCAAGTCCACGTTGCCCTTATTCATGGTGATTTGCACCTGGGTGGCAGACAACTTCTTGATCTCTTTGATGTCAGCTAAAAGCGCTTTGGCAGGGGATTTGGTCTCACCGCGATGCATGTTCAGGGAATAGATCACGTCATCAGCGTCCAGCGTTTTGCCAGATGTGAAAGTGATGCCCTTGCGCACATTGAAGGTCCAGTCGGCCGCGCCGGGCTTGACTTCCCAGCTCTCGAACAGTTCGGGGGTCGCATCGCCGTTGTCGCCCACTTCCACCAAGTTGTTCCACAGCATCAGGCTCATGGTGATAGGGATGGAGTCCGCATACGTTACGGGGTCCAGGCTGTCCGAAGGCGAACCGCCTTCCATGCCCATGCGCAAGGTGCCGCCTTTTTTCGGGGCGCTTTGTGCCATGGCGGGAGAGACACCTAAGGTGCTAGCCAGGCCTACCGCGGAAGCTCCGAGAATGATTTGGCGACGGTCTAGGATGATGCCCGAGTCGCTGTTATGTTCGACATTTGCCATTTTTGAAGTTCTCCAATCCAAGCAGATTTATTAACAGGTTTCCGCAGGCCGCACAAAAGATACAGGCCATGCGGAATCGGAGTGCAATAAGCTTTGCGCTCTGCAGGCATGGTAATCCAATATGTAGCCCCACTCAAGCCAAAGCCATGGGCATATTCCCTAGGTTTTTGCCAATCTAGCGCCGCTTAGACAATTCCTGAAATTGAGTCCTAGGCCTAGCTGCCCCGGCGCAGGGCTTAACGCCCGGTCCAGCGAGGAGGGCGCTTTTCCCCAAAAGCGCGCGGGCCTTCGGCAGCATCTTCCGAGCGCAGCATGCGCTGGTACACCGGCAAAGCACCTGCGCGCAGCAGGTGGTAGGCCTGGGGTATCGGCATCCCCGCCGTGGCTTTCACAATTTCCATCACTGCCCCGACTGCCAGCGGCGCCGCCTGCACGATCTGCTGTGCCAGGGCATTTGCCGCTGCCATCAAGGCATCGGGCGCCACCACCTGGTTGACCAGGCCCCAGCGCGCCGCTTCCTGCGCCCCCATGCGCCGGCCGGTCAGCAGCAACTCCAGGGCAATGGCGCGAGGCAGGCGCTGGGGCAAGCGCAGCACGCCGCCCGAGTCGGCCACCATGCCCAGTTTGACCTCGGTCAGCGCAAATTCGGCGCTGTCGCTGGCCACGATCAGGTCGGCCGCCAGTGCCAGCTCAAAGCCACCGCCCATCGCCAGGCCGTTAACCGCCGCAATCACCGGCTTGCCCAGCTCAAAAAACTCGGTCAGACCGGCAAAACCGCCCGGCCCGTGGTCGGCATCTATCGCTTCGCCCTCGGTGGCCCCAGCCAAATCCCAGCCCGCCGAGAAAAAGCGTCCGGTGCCCGTGATGATGCCCACGCGCAGCTTTGGGTCGTCCCGCAGTTGTTGGAAGGCGGCGAACAAAGCCAGGCTGGTGGCCACGTTGATGGCATTGGCCTTGGGCCGGTCCAGGGTGATGGTGAGTACGCCGCCCTCGGCGACGCAATGAACCGCTTCAGCCATGGGCTTCTCCCGCTAAACGAATTAACACATCGACTGCCAGCACGCCCCGTCCTGCGGGCAGCACCAGTACCGGGTTCACGTCCAGCTCCAGCAGCGCAGGTGCATGGGCCTGGGCATAGGCGGCAATCGCCATCACAGCGTCGAGCAGCGCGGGCACATCACCCGCCGCCTTGCCCCGAAAACCGGCCAGCAGCGGCCAGGATTTCAGTGACTGCAAGGCCTGCAGCACCTCGTCCCGGGCTACTGGGAACAACAGGGTTTGCGCGTCTTGCAGCAATTCCACCAGGATGCCGCCTGCGCCCACCGTGAGCGATAGGCCGAACTGCGCATCGCGCTGCACACCGACAATGATTTCGGCGACCACCTGCGTCGCCATTTGCTCGACCAGAAAGCGGTCTGACAAGGCGGCCATGCGTTCCACGGCGGCGCGAACCCCCTGGGCATGGGGAATATTTAGTTGCACCCCGCCAGCCTCGGTTTTATGGGCCAGCTGGGCTGACACGGCTTTGACCACCACCGGGTAGCCCAGGCTGTCGGCGACATCTGGCGCTTGGGCGGCGCTGACGACTTGGCCGCGCGGAACCGGCAGCCCGAACGCCGCCAGCGCCCGCTTGCCTGCGGCTTCGTCCAAGGTGTGCGATGGGGCAGCGCTTGCCGCTTGGATGGAAGCCCCATGCGCTGCGCCGCTAAGTGGGTCCAGACCTTGCGTGCTCAGCGGCACTTCATCGGCCAAGGCTTGCAAGTGCGCCAGACGGGCGCGGGCCTCGCCGATGCGTGCAGCGTGGGCGATGGCGTCCAGACAGTCGGGGATGCCATGCATAGGGGCTATGCCCTGTGCCATCAGTGCTTTGGCATATTCCTCGGGCAAGTCCTCGGGCAAGGAGGCGACCACGGTGGCGCCATGGCTGCGATTGCGCGCCGCCGCCACAAAGGCGTCTACTGTCGTGCCCCAGCTGTCGGCGCTACAACGGTCCAGGCGCGGGTAGTCCAACACCAAGAGGCTGGCGTCAAAACCGCAGTCCATCAGGCCAGAAAAGCATTCGGTTTGCGCTGCCAGATCACCCCAGATATAGGTGTGGTAGTCCAGTGGGTTGGCCACATTCACTTTGTCACCTAGCACGGCACGCAGGCGGGCCTCGGCTGCGGGCGGGATGACCGGCATCTCCAGACCGCGTGGCTGCGCCAGATCGGCCACCAGCGAAGCTTCCCCGCCGGAGCAACTGGCCGAAATCATGCGCTTGCCCGCCAGCGGCCCGTGCACATGCAAAAACTTGCAGGTCTCGATCAGGCCCGCCGGATCGCGCACGCGGGCGATGCCGCAGCGGGCAAACAGCGCGTCATACAGCGCATCCGGCCCGGCCAGCGAACTGGTGTGGCTCATGGCGGTTTGTGCCCCTAGCGTCGATGAACCGGCTTTCAAGGCCACCAGCGGCACGCCCTGGCGCAAGGCCTTCAGGGCGACGCGGGAAAACGCAGCGACATCGTCCAGGCCTTCGATATGCAGGCCGATCACGCTCACCCGCGCATCGCCCAGCAAGGTATCGACCAGGCTTTCCATGCTGTCGCCCGCTTTGTTGCCCACGGTAATCAGGTAAGCCAGCGGCAGGCCGCGCCGCTGCATGGTCAGGTTCAGACCGATGTTGCCGCTTTGCGTGATGAGGGCGACACCGCGTTCCAGGCGCTGCCCGCCGTGCTGATCTGGCCACAAGGCCACGCCGTCCAGGTAGTTGAGCATGCCGTAGCAATTGGGGCCGACCAGGGCCATATCGCCTGCGGCCTCCACCAAAGCCGCTTGCAAGGCGAGGCCCTCGCCGCCAACTTCGGCAAAGCCCGAGGCGTAACAAATCGCGCCGCCGCTGCCACGCGCCGCCAATTGCCGCACGATGTCCACCGTGGCACGGCGCGGCACGGCCACAAAACTGGCGTCGGGGGCTTCGGGCAGCGCGTCCACGCTGGCGTAGCAGGGCAGGCCTTGCAGGTCGCTGCGCGTGGGATGCACGGGCCAGATCTGCCCGCCAAAGCCCAAGGCCTGACATTGGCGCACCACTTCCTGCGCCGAGGCGCCGCCAAACACCGCAATATGACGCGGCGAAAAAAGTCGGCGCAGGCGCGCGCTACGCGCTTGAGAAACTACCGCCACGCCTAACCGCCATGCACACGCAACATGGCGCGCGAAATAATGTGGCGTTGGATTTCGCTGGTGCCGTCCCAAATACGTTCCACGCGCGCATCGCGCCAAAAACGCTCGATGGGCAATTGGTTCATCAGGCCCATGCCGCCGAAAATTTGCAGCGCGTTATCGGTCACGCGCGCCAGCGCCTCTGATGCAAACAACTTGGCCATGGCCGCGTCCGAATCGCTCATGGTGCCCTGGTCGCATTTCCAAGCCGCTTGCAAGGTCAGCAACTCGGCAGCCGCCAGCTCAGTCGCCATATCGGCCAACTTGAAACCAGTACCCTGAAACTTGCCAATCGCTTGGCCAAATTGCTTGCGCGTTGCCGCCCATTGGGTGGCCATTTCCATCACCCGCTGGCCGCGCCCTACGCTGGTGGCCGCCACCGTCAGCCGGGTAGCGCCCAGCCACTCGCCCATCAAATCAAAACCCTTGCCTTCTTCGCCCAGTCGCTTGTACGCCGGTACGCGGCAGTCGGTAAAAAACAATTCGCACTGGTGGTAGCCCCGGTGAGACACGCAAGCGGGGCCGCGCCGCACGGTCAAACCGGGCGAGTCCAAGTCCACCAGAAAACCGGTAATTTTTTTCTTCGGCCCATGGCTGGTGTCTTCCACCCCGGTGGCGGCAAACAGCACCACAAAGTCGCTCATGTCGGCATGGCTGATGAAATGCTTGGTGCCGTTGATCAGGTAGTCGGCGTTCTCGCCGCTGCCGTCCCGCGTGGCGCGGGTTTGCATGCCGCGCACGTCCGAACCGGCGTTGGGCTCGGTCATCGCTAAGCAATCATGGCGCTCGCCACGTATGGTTGGTAGCAGGTATTCCTCGATCTGCGCGCCCTGGCAGGCACGCAAAATATTGCTGGGCCGCGCCACCAGCATTTGCAATCCGTAGGACGCCCGTCCCAGCTCGCGTTCGAGCAGTGCCACGGTGAAATTGTCCAGCCCGCCGCCGCCTAATGCAGCGGGCATATTGGCCGCGTACAAACCCACTTCAATGGCTTTGGCCTGGATGGACTGCACCAACTCGGGCGGTATGGCGTCGGTACGTTCCACCAGGTCTTCGTGCGGGTACAACTCGTTTTCCACGAAGGCGCGGACGGTGTCCACGATCATGGTTTGTTCATGGCTCAGGGCAAATTGCATGGCGGGCCTTTAAGCAGGGATGTATTCATTTTCATTTGGTATGCAGTCTTGCGGGGGCGCACCCCATCAGGCGGGGGCTTTGCGCCGTATGCCCAGGGGCTGACCCGCCTGCGCGGGGATAGGCAGCGCGCTGTGTGCGCGGTGCACAGCGGCAACGCGCTGGTACAGCGCATCAGG
>CANKNK010000114.1 GCA_947483455.1 Comamonadaceae bacterium
ACCACGCTGATAGCTTGGTGGTGGTGCGGGTCAAATTTGGCGCCGGCCTCGGGGTTGATAGGAATGACTTTGTTGCGCTCCAGGGCTGCTAACAGTTGGCGTAGCGTGGCTTGCGCGCCTTCATTGATCTGGGCCGCGGTGGCGTCTTTGATCGCCAGACCAGCTTCCAGGCTGTCGGCGACCGGCAGCAGACTTTCGGCGAAACTTTCCACCGCGAATTTGCGTGCCTTGGTGATTTCGTCCTCGGCGCGGCGACGTGCGTTCTCGGCATCGGCCTTGGCGCGCAGGTATTGGTCGGCCAATTCTGCGCTTTTAGCCTGCAAAACGGCCAACTCGGCCTGGACGACGGTCAGCGGATCGGCATCGAATGCGGGCTCGGCACCCGCGCCGGGCGCATTCGCGTCGGGCTGGGCATCGTTGGAGGGGGTGGGTGAGGCGTTATCGGACATGTGCTTACCAAAAATTCCGTTAAAAAAGCGGCGTGCGAAAGACATGGGGCACCGTTGGCCTATTTCAAGGCTGTTCGGCGGTTTTTTCTATTCCCTTGGCGGCGGGCCATGGGGCGCCCTTAAACAGCCAGCAGCTCGACCTCGAACTTCAGGGTGGCGTTGGGCGGTATGACGCCACCGGCGCCGCGTTTGCCATAGCCCAGCTCAGGGGGAATGATAAGGGTGCGACAACCACCCACTTGCATGCCAACCACGCCTTCGTCCCAACCCTGGATCACCATGCCCGCGCCCAGGCGAAAGCTAAAGGGGTCACCCCGGTCCTTGCTGGAGTCGAATTTTTCACCTGGCTCGCCGTCCTCGAACAGCCAGCCGGTGTAGTGCACCCGCACCTGCTGACCGGCGGCAGCGGTATCGCCGTCGCCTAGAACGGTGTCTTCGTATTGGAGTCCGGAAGGGCTGGTATGCATGAAAAATCCTTGAAATGATGAATGAAAAAATCTGCCGGACGCAACTTGCGCCCCGCTAAAACTAGGCTTACAAACTGCTGCGCACTGTGTGCAAAAGGGTTGCAGAAATAGCGGGCAGGGGCCCAAACCACGCAGCAAATGCCGGGCGGGCTTGGTGGAGCAGCATGCCCAGGCCTTCGGCCACCGGATTACCTCGGGCCTGCGCCGCCGCCAGCAAGGGGGTAATACGCGGCACATACACAATGTCCGACACCACGGCATGGGCAGGTAGCGCGTCCAGGCGGATATCCAGCGCGTCCTGGCCGTGCATGCCCAAGCTGGTGGTATTGACCAGCAGTTGCGCGTCCTGCAGCGCCGCATGCCGCTCGGACCAGGGCAGGGCCTGCACAGCGGGTCCGAACTCCTGGGCCAGCGCTTGCGCTTTGCCCGCATCGCGGTTGCACAAGCGGATGCCTGGCACGCCCACATCTAGCAGCGCACACAGCACTGCGCGCGATGCGCCACCGGCGCCCAGGACGACCGCCGGGCCTTGGCCGGCCGCCCAGGTCGGCTGAGCCTCGCGCAGGCTTTCGATATAGCCAAAGGCATCGGTATTGGTACCCCGCAAGCTGCCATCGGCTTGCACCACTACCGTGTTCACTGCGCCTATGCGCCTAGCAATAGGGTCGAGTTGGTCCACGAAGGACAGTGCCTGCACCTTGTGTGGAATCGTCAGGTTGCAACCGGCAAAGCCCAGCACCGGCAAGGCGCGCAAGGCCTGTTCCAGTTGCGCCGCTTGCACTGCCAGGGGCACATAGGCACCACGCAAGCCGTGCTGGGCGATCCAGTGGCCATGGATCAGCGGGGAGCGCGAGTGCGCCACCGGCCAGCCCATGACGCCGGCCAGCACAAAAGGCTGGGCATCTGCGCTCACCGGCTTACAAAGTGTCGGTGAAGCTGCGCAGTTTGTCGCTGCGACTGGGGTGCTTGAGCTTGCGCAGCGCCTTGGCTTCAATCTGGCGTATACGCTCGCGCGTCACGTCAAATTGCTTGCCCACTTCTTCGAGCGTGTGGTCGCTGGCCATTTCAATACCAAAGCGCATGCGCAGCACTTTGGCTTCGCGGGGCGTGAGGCTGTCCAAAATGTCTTTCACCACGTCGCGCAAACCGGCTTGCATGGCGGCTTCCATAGGCGCGGTGTTGGCGCCGTCTTCGATGAAATCGCCCAGGTGGCTGTCATCATCGTCGCCAATCGGTGTTTCCATGGAAATCGGCTCTTTGGCGATCTTCATGATCTTGCGGATCTTGTCCTCAGGAATTTCCATGCGCTCGGCCAGTACCGATGCATCGGGCTCAAAGCCGAACTCTTGCAAATGCTGTCGGCTGATGCGGTTCATCTTGTTGATCGTCTCGATCATGTGCACCGGGATGCGGATGGTACGTGCCTGGTCCGCGATCGAGCGGGTGATGGCCTGGCGGATCCACCAGGTCGCATAGGTGGAGAATTTATAACCGCGGCGGTATTCAAATTTATCCACGGCCTTCATCAAGCCGATGTTGCCTTCTTGGATCAGATCCAGAAATTGCAAACCGCGGTTGGTGTATTTTTTGGCAATGGAGATCACCAAGCGCAAATTGGCCTCGATCATTTCACGCTTGGCAGAGCGGCTCGATGCCTCGCCCTGGTTCATGCGCTTATTGATGTCCTTGAGTTGGTCCAGTGGCACGACGACCCGCTCTTGCAAGTCTTTCAAGCGTTGCTGGATTTCTTGCACGGGCGGGATGTTGCGCGCCATCACGGCGCTCCACGGTTTGCCCGCAGCGGCTTGTTTTTCGATCCACTTCACATTGAGCAAGTTGCTGGCAACTTTGTTGCCGTTCTTGTCTCGTCCGCTGAATTCAGCGATGAAATGATCCTGGCTGTAGCCGCATTTATCCACAATGATGCGGCGCAATTCGCGCTCTTTCTTGCGAATTTCATCGACCTGGCCACGCACCATATCGCACAGTTTTTCGATCGCCTTGGCCGTGAAACGGATGGTCATCAACTCTTCACTGAGCTGTTTTTGCGCTTTGCCATAAGCGGCGGTGCCATAGCCTTCTTTCATCAAATGCTTGCGCATTACCCCGTCGAGTTCACGCAGGCGGTCGAACCGAATCAGGGCTTCGCGCTTGAGTTCTTCGAGCTTCTTGGTAAGCGCTTTGGAGCCACCTTTGCCGTCGTCATCATCGTCGGCGTCGAACTCATCGAAGTCTTCTTCGGCTACATAGTCATCGGCTTCATTGGGGTTGGAAAATCCATCCACGATGGTGGTGATGACCACCTTGTCTTCGCGGATCTCTTCGCCTAGGCGCAATATTTCTTCGATGGACGCAGGCGAGCCCGAGATGGCCTCCATCATCGCCATCAGGCCGCCTTCAATGCGCTTGGCGATTTCAATTTCGCCTTCGCGGGTCAGCAACTCCACGGTGCCCATTTCGCGCATGTACATACGCACCGGATCGGTGGTACGGCCAAACTCGCTGTCCACGGTGGAAAGAGCTGCTTCGGCTTCTTCTTCGGCCTCGGCCTCGGTGGCTGCTGTGGCGACATTGTTGTTGAGCAAGAGCGTTTCGGTATCCGGCGTTTGCTCGTAAACGGCCACACCCATGTCATTGAGCATGGAAATCACGACTTCCAGGGTCTCGGTCTCTACCAATTTGCCGGGCAAGTGGTCTGAAATTTCGCCATGCGTCAGATAACCGCGGGTACGGCCTAGCTTGACCATTTCGATAAATGCCAGGCGGTGCTTCACCTTCTCTTCTTCAGAAAGAATGGTTTGTTCCAAACCGAATTCTTTCATTAGCGCACGGGCCTTGGCCTGGCTGATCTTCATGCGCAGGGGTTTGACTTTTTCCGCGCTATCAGCCGCTACCGGCTCGGCTTCCAACTCCGCCTCAATGTCCGACAAATCGGTATCGTCGCCGTCGGCCAATGCGCCCTTGCCCTTCGCTTTCGCTTTGGCCTTGGGCGCAGGTTTTGCCGCCGGCTTGGCAGCAGGTTTAGCCGGCGCTGCGGCAGAGGTTTTTTTGGTATCTGATTTCGCAGGGGTGGCAGCGATGGTTTTCTTGGGGTCGGCTTTGGGCGCAGCGGCTATTGCCTTGCTAGCGGGTTTTGCTGCTTCCTTGACTGGCTTGGCCGCTGCCGCGACGGGTTTTTTGGTTTCGGTTTTAACAGCGACTTTGCCGGATTTGGCTGCGGGCGCAGCGTTGGATTTTTTGGACGTGGTGACAGGCACAGGGGAGCTAACTTTGGGCATGGATTTCTTGGGAACCGCCTTGGACACCGTGACCGGCGTCGCTTTGGCTTTGACTGGAAGAGACTTTTTAGGTGGCGTAGCGTTTTTCGCTGGGGCCGAAGCTATCGGTTTGGAAGTTTTCGAGATTTTGCTGTGGGCCTTTGTTGAGGTTTTTGTACTTACGTTTTTGCTGATTTTTACATTATTTTTAGCGACCAATGGAGGGGCTACGGTTTTTTTAACAGGTGCTAGCGGTTTTTTCGCCGTTGCCACTTTTTTCGCACTTGTATTTGCTTTGGTCAGCGCTGCCTTTGCCTTGTTGGTGAGCAGCGATTTTTTGGCCGGTGCGGCGGCAGCTTTGGCCTTGGCTAGGATTTTCGGAGCCGCCTTGGCCTGGGGTTTTGTGGCTGCTTTGAGCGGCTTGGCCGGCACTTTTTTTGCTGCCATTGGTTTGGCTTTCGGTGCAGCCGCTTTTTTCACGGGGAGGGCTTTTTTTGCCACGGGCTTTTTGGCAGCGGGCTTGGACGCTTTGGTGTTTTTTGGTGTTGGCATGGTTCAACCTTCAGTGATGAAGAGGATTGGATGGCGGCATCAACAAAGCGATGCGCTTGCAGGCAAGCGCAGGCATATAAACGATAGGACGGGAACGCTATGGCAAGCTGTGCGGGCGAACATTTGGATTGCAGCCCTTGCGGTCGGGTGGCCTAGGTGATCGGTGTCACTGCGTGGCCGGTGCCGGAGGTACTGCTGTCGCTCTTGCCGGGAAAAGGCGGATTATACCAATTTTACCGATTCCAATTCTTCAATCAGCGCTTTTTTACGGGATTTAAGAGTTTCATAGCGCTGCCGCAACTCGGGGTCGGCCACCTGGGCGACGATCGACGCCATGTGCGCAGTCAATTGGTCGACTCGCAGGCGTTTGAGGACGTCTTGCAAATCCAGCGCAGCTTCTTCGCTATGTTCCGAGGGCACGGTATCGCCGCCCATCAGGCGAAGCGCCAAGCCTTCAAAATCCTGACCGGCCATTTCGCCGCGCAGCGCGGTCCAGTTCAGTGGGCCGTGCTCATGCAACTGGCTCTCCAGCCAGACAAAGAGCTGCGCCAGTGGAGCTGCTTGCTCGCACAGCATGGCCTGGTCTTCATTGGATAGGTTGGCCCATAAATGGCTTTGTGCCAGCAAGATGCGTGCTGCGGGTTCGGCACGGCTGGCCGGTTGGGCGCGCAGGCCAGCGCGGGTCGGGGCGCGGCCCCGCGCGCCATAGGGGCTCCAGGTGCGGGTGCCCGGCGCCGCGTCATCCCAGTTGCCGCGTGGCTTGGTACTTTTCTCAGTTTTGCGTGCCGCGCCCCCCGCATAGCCTTGGCCAGGCAGCCAAAGCTGGGACAACTCCCGCGTCGTGAGCTGCACCAATTCAGCGATTTCGCCCAGCAATTGCAGCTTGAGCGCGCCTTCGGGCAATGCGCTCCACAAGGGTTTGGCATTGCTGGACAGGTGCGCCCGGCCTTCGGCGCTGTGCAATTCGCAGCCTTCGCTGGCCGCCTCCACCAGAAAGCGGCTGAGCGGCGTTGCCGTGGCCACCGCCTGCGCAAAGGCCTCGCTGCCATGGGCACGGATAAAGCTGTCTGGGTCGTGCTCTTGCGGCAAAAACAAAAATTTGATGCTGCGTACATCACTGGCATAACTCAGTGCGCCGTCTAGCGCTTTGCGCGCTGCGCGACGGCCTGCGCTGTCGCCGTCAAAGCTGAACACCACGGCGTCGGTAAAGCGGAATAGTTTTTGCACATGGTCGGGGGTGCAGGCGGTGCCCAAGGTAGCCACCGCATTAGGAAAGCCCAGTTGCGCCAGTGCCACCACATCC
>CANKNK010000115.1 GCA_947483455.1 Comamonadaceae bacterium
ACCGTGTACGCCAAACACGTCCAGCGTGTCGTCTGCGCCCAGCATTTTCTTCAGACCATTGACGCCCCACAGTCCGGCAAAGCCCGACAGGAAGCCGATGACTAAAGCGCCACCTATGCCCACGTTACCGCAAGCCGGTGTGATCGCCACCAAGCCAGCCACAGCACCCGAAGCAGCGCCGAGCATCGACGCTTTACCGCGCATCAGCGCTTCGCCGATACACCAGGCCAAGACAGCGGCAGCGGTGGCACCAAAGGTGTTGATAAAGGCCAGTGCGGCAAAGCCATTGGCTTCAAGTGCAGAGCCAGCATTGAATCCGAACCAGCCCACCCACAACAGCGCAGCACCCACCATGGTCAAGGTCAGGCTGTGTGGGGCCATGGCTTCTTTGCCGTAGCCGATGCGCTTGCCGATCATGAAGGCGCCTACCAAGCCAGCGACTGCAGCGTTGATATGCACCACGGTACCGCCGGCAAAGTCCAGCGCGCCCATCTGCCACAGGAAACCGCCTTTGGCGTTCATCGCATCGACCACCTCTTTGCTGGCGTAGGCGTCAGGACCCATCCAGAACCACACCATGTGGGCGATCGGTGCGTAGCTGAAGGTAAACCACAGTGCGCAGAACAACAGCACCGCAGAGAACTTCATGCGCTCTGCAAACGAGCCGACGATCAACGTGCAGGTGATAGCGGCAAAGCTGGCTTGGAAAGCGGCGAAGACAATCTCAGGGATGTACACGCCTTTGCTGAAAGTCGCAGCGGGTGCGAAGGTACCGGCCGCGTTATCCCAGATGCCCTTCATCATCACCCGATCAAAGCCACCGAAGAATGCGCCCCCTTCGGTAAAGGCAATGCTGTAACCGTAAATAAACCACAGCACGACGATGAGCGAGAAAGTCACCATCACTTGCATCAGCACCGACAGCATGTTTTTGCTGCGCACCAAGCCGCCGTAGAACAAAGCCAGGCCAGGGACGGCCATCATGATGACCAACAGGGTAGAAGTCATCATCCAGGCGGTATCGCCTTTGTTGATGACCGGTGCTGCGGGCGCAGCTGCGGCTTCTGCCGGTGCCGCGTCTGCTGCTGCGGGCTCGGCGGCTGAAGCGCTTGCAGCGGGTGCCGCAGGTGCATCTTCGGCCAATGCGAAAGAGCCGACGCTAAGCAGGCCTAAACCCAGCGCCAGAGAGATCAAAAACTTTTTCATAGTGGTATTCCTTATAAGTGCCTGGAGTTAGAGCGCGTCTTTGCCGGTTTCGCCGGTACGAATACGAAGGACTTGTTCCAAGTCATACACAAACACTTTGCCGTCACCGATTTTTCCGGTCCGTGCTGCGCCTTCGATGGCTTCGATCACGCGGTCTAGCAAAGATGAATCAATGGCCGCTTCAATCTTGACCTTGGGCAAAAAATCCACCACGTACTCAGCGCCGCGGTACAACTCGGTATGGCCTTTTTGACGACCGAAGCCTTTGACTTCGGTGACGGTGATGCCCTGTACCCCGATAGCCGACAAAGCCTCGCGGACCTCATCGAGCTTGAAGGGTTTGATGATGGCGGTAACTAACTTCATGTGTGCACCTCAGCTTTTCAAAAGTTGATAGCGAACGCAAGGGCTGCGCCGCTGCTCCTCGGAATCGGGAGACAAATGCATTTAGCAGAAGGCGTGCCAAGTTCAGATTCAAAAAAATGTGGTCTTGGTGCGACAAGCTCTTTTTTGCTTGGCCTAATTGGGCTAATATAACTGTTTAAAAACACAGTATGCACCCGCTTGGTGCAAATGCGGGGATTCCGCACAAAAACTGCGCACTATTTCAGGGAGTCGATATGGGTTTATCTTTGGTACAAAGCCGCGCATTGCTCGGTTTGGAGGCGGTGCAAGTCACTGTCGAAGTGCATATGGCCAATGGGCTGCCCAGCTTCACACTGGTGGGCTTGGCCGATGTAGAGGTGAAAGAGGCACGCGAGCGTGTGCGCTGCGCCATCCAGAACAGCGGCCTGGAGTTCCCCCACAACAAGCGCATCACGGTGAACCTGGCCCCGGCCGACCTGCCCAAAGACTCAGGACGCCTGGACTTGCCCATTGCCTTGGGCATCCTCGCGGCCAGCGGCCAGATCGAAGGCTATCGCCTGGCCGAATACGAATTTGCCGGCGAGCTGTCGCTCTCGGGCGGCCTGCGGCCGGTGCGCGGCGCGCTGGCCATGGCCTTAGCCCTGCACCAGGCCAAGGTGCAAACCAGCCTGGTCCTGCCGCCGGGCAGCGCCCAGGAAGCGGCGCTGGTGCCGGGGGCGCAGGTGTATCTGGCCCGTACCCTGCTGGATGTGGTGCGCCAATTTATGCCCGAGGGCACCCTGCCGCCAGGGAGCGACGCGGACACGCCCGCGGCCGATGAAGGCTGGGTGCGCCTGCAAGCGGCCAGCCCCGAAGCCGCCCGCGAGCTACCCGATATGGCCGACGTCAAAGGCCAGTTGGCGGCCAAGCGGGCGCTGGAGATTGCCGCCGCTGGCGGGCATAGCCTGCTGCTCGTGGGCCCGCCCGGCGCCGGTAAATCCATGTTGGCGCAGCGTTTTGCGGGTTTGCTGCCTCCGATGGACACGGACCAAGCCTTGCAAAGCGCGGCCATCGCCAGCCTGAGCGGGCGCTTTGATATCCGCCGCTGGGGTCAGCGCCCTACCTGCAGCCCGCACCATTCGGCCAGCGCGGTGGCCCTGGTTGGTGGCGGTTCGCCGCCGCGTCCAGGCGAGATATCGCTGGCGCACCACGGGGTCTTGTTTTTGGATGAGTTGCCTGAGTTTCCGCGCCAGGCCCTTGAAGCCCTGCGCGAGCCCTTAGAAACCGGCAGCATCACCATCGCCCGTGCGACTCAGCGGGCTGAGTTCCCGGCGCGCTTTCAGCTCATCGCCGCGATGAACCCCTGCCCTTGCGGCTATTGGGGAGCGCCGGGGCGTAACTGCCGCTGCACGCCCGACCAGATCAGCCGCTACCAGGGCAAGCTCAGCGGCCCGCTGATGGACCGCATCGACTTGCATGTGGAAGTGCCTGCGCTGGCCAGCGAAGATTTGCTGAACGCAGCTGCCGGTGAGGCCACGCACAGCATTCGTGCCCGCTGCGGCCAAGCACATGCCCGGGCGCAGGCGCGCCAGGGAAAAAACAACCAGGCCCTGGCCGGGCAGGAAATTGACCAGCATGCGCGACTGGAATCGGCGGCATCGAAGTTTTTGCAAAGCGCAGCGCGGCAACTGGGCTGGTCGGCACGTGGTACCCATCGCACCCTCAAAATTGCGCGCACGATTGCCGATTTGGCCAGCTCGGATATCACGGCGCTGGCCCATGTGGCCGAGGCCATGCAGTACCGCCGTGCGCTCAAAACGGCCTGAGCGAATACCTGGCGCGCCAGCGCTAGCTTGGCTTGTGGTGGCTCAGCGCGTTGCTCACCAGCTTGGCCGTGATATCCACAATCTGGATCATGCGGTCATAGGCCATGCGCGTGGGGCCGATCACGCCCAGGGTGCCCACCACCTTGCCATCCACTTCGTAGGGTGCACTCACCACCGACAGCTCTTCAAAGGGCACGATCTGGCTTTCGCCACCAATATAGATGCGCACCCCGGCAGCCCGGTCCGCAAAGTCCAACAGGCGCATGATTTGGGCTTTTTGCTCAAACAACTCAAAAGCGCGTCGCAAATTGCCCATGTCATTGGAAAAGTCGCTCAGCTTGAGCAAATTGCGCTCGCCCGAAATCACCACCTCGTCCTGCTCCTGGGTGACGGCTTCGGAATTGACATTGACCGCAGCGGCCATCAGGGTGGCGATCTCCGAGCGCAGGCTTTCCACCTCGTTTTGCAAGCGGCTGCGAACTTCCTCGATGTCCATGCCCACATAGTGGTGGTTCAAAAAGTTGGCCGCTTCGATCAATTGCGACTGGGAATAATCGGCCTCGGTAAAGATGATGCGGTTTTGCACATCGCCGTCTGCCGACACGATGATGACCAGAATACGCCGCTCGGACAGGCGCAAAAACTCCATATGCCTAAAGGCATTGGTGCGCCGGGGCGCCATCACCACGCCCACAAATTGCGACAGATTGGACAAGAGGTTGGCGGCGTTGGAGATGACTTTCTGCGGTTGATCCGGCGCCAGGCTGTGCGATGTAAATTGCTGCGGTTGCACCGTCAGCATGGTGTCCACAAACAGGCGATAGCCTCGGGTCGTGGGGACGCGCCCGGCGGAGGTATGCGGGCTGACAATCAGGCCCAAGTCCTCCAGGTCGGACATCACATTGCGTATGGTTGCGGGCGACAACTCCAGTCCGGATGCTTTGGACAAGGTGCGGCTACCCACCGGTTGCCCATCGGCGATATAGCGTTCAACCAGCGCCTTGAGTAATGACTTAGAGCGATCATCGAGCATCAAAACATTTTAGTGATGTAATTTGCCTATGAACCCCCGCCTGAACCCGCAGTTCCGCCAGGTTGCCATTACCGGCAAATACCTGTCCAGCCACGCCCCGGCCGCGATTGCCGCCTCGAGGGCGACGCTGGACGGGATCGCCCATTTTCTGATGGCCCAGGGCTGCGAAGTGGTGCTAGAGGCCGACACGGCGGCCAAACTGGGCCTAAATGGCTATGCGGCCATGGACATCGAAGCCATAGGGCGCCATTGCGGCTTGTGCCTGGTGGTCGGCGGGGATGGCACCATGCTGGGCGTGGGCCGCCGGTTGGCGCCATTCCAGGTGCCGCTGATCGGCATCAACCAAGGGCGTCTGGGCTTTATTACCGACATTGCGCTGGACCGCTATGCCGAAACCTTGGGGCCCATGCTGGCCGGAGAGTACGAAGTCGATGACCGCAGCCTCATGCAAGCCCAGGTGATGCGCGGCGGGCAATGCGTGTTTTCGGCGCTGGCGATGAACGATGTGGTGGTCAACCGCGGCGCGACCTCGGGCATGGTGGAGCTGCGGGTCGAGGTCGATGGCCATTTCGTGGCCAACCAGCGCGCCGACGGCCTGATCATCGCCACGCCCACCGGCTCCACCGCCTACGCCTTGTCAGCCGGTGGGCCGATGCTCCACCCGTCCACGCCGGGCTGGGTGCTGGTGCCTATTGCGCCGCACACCTTGTCCAATCGGCCCATTGTGCTATCGCACAGCAGCGAAATCGCCATTGAAATCGTCTCCGGGCGCGACGCCAGCGCCAACTTTGATATGCAATCGCTAGCAACCTTGATGCATGGCGACCGCATCGTGGTGCGCCGCTCGGAGCATGGCGTACGCTTTTTGCATCCCAGGGGCTGGACTTACTTTGATACCTTGCGCCGCAAGCTGCACTGGAACGAGGCGGGGAGTTAAGCCGTGGGCCTCAAACGTATTGCACTGCGTGACTTTGTCATCGTGGCCACGCTGGACTTGGAGTTGGAGGCGGGCTTTACGGTGCTCACCGGCGAGACCGGCGCGGGCAAGTCCATCCTGATCGACGCCTTGCAACTAGCCACCGGCGCCCGCGCCGACGTGGGCCTGATCCGCGAAGGCGCTAGCCGCACCGATGTCAGTGCCGAGTTTGATACGCCGGCGGCCTTGCTGCCCTGGCTGGCCGAAGCCGGTTTTGAAGGGGCAGACAGCTTGTTGCTGCGCCGCAGCCTGGACAGCACGGGTAAAAGCCGGGCCTGGATCAATGGCTTGGCCGCTACCGCGCAGCAACTGCGCCATGTGGGCGAACAGGTACTCGATATCCATGGCCAGCACGCATGGCAAAGCCTCACACGGCCCGATGCAGTGCGCGCGCTGCTGGACGACTACGCCCTTATTTCCACCCATGCCTTGAGCAGCTTGTGGCAACACTGGCGCACGGCACAAGGTGCTTATGACAAAGCCTTGCAGGCGCAGGATGTGTTGCAGCGCGAGCGCGAACGCCTGGCTTGGCAGATTGGCGAAGTGGACAAGCTAAACCCTGCAGCCGATGAATGGGACGAACTCAATGCCGCGCACAGTCGCTTGGCCCATGGGCAAACCCTGCTGGATGCGGCGCACA
>CANKNK010000116.1 GCA_947483455.1 Comamonadaceae bacterium
CCCGGATATTTACGGCAAAACCGGTACTACCAATGATTCCATGGATGCCTGGTTTGCGGGTTACCACCCCACGCTGACCGCAGTGACCTGGATCGGCTACGACACGCCGCGCAAATTGGGCGACAAAGAAACCGGCGGTGGCCTGAGCCTGCCGGTCTGGATCAGCTTTATGGAAACTGCGCTAAAAAACGTGCCCATCATGGAGGCCGAGCCGCCCGAAGGCATTGTGCGCGTCAATAACGAGTGGTATTACGAGGAGTTTTCCAAGGGTACCGGCATCGGTGCGGTGGGCGCAGGGGACAAAACCCCGTCTGCAGCGCCATTCTCCGGCGCCTCGCGGCCCATGACGCCGTCCGAGGAACAGCGCAGTATTTTGGATTTATTCAGAAACTGATTAGGGAGCAAACTGCAAGGGTACGCCCGCCTGCGCGCTGGCATCACTTCCTAGCAGCATAAAAAAATCGCCCTGCCCTTTGGTGTCTTGCCAGCTACCATCGCGCCATGAAAAATGGTAGCCACCCGATCGCGAAGCCATCCACACTTCGTGCAAGGGTTTTTGCAGATTGATGATGATCTGGCTGCGATTAGCAAACACCAAAGTCACCATAGCACCTACGCGTTGGTTATCAATATCTGCGCTGCCGGCATCGTTGATGGCGTCGCAAACGCGTTCGACGCTGCGCAAGAGTGATTCGGCCAGATCCATGAACTCGGGGTCGGTCATTACAATTTCACCATGTCAAAAACAAAAAAATCAGCGTCGGCTGCCTGTCTCAGCCTGGGAGTCGCTCTGCTGCTGAGCGCCTGCGGGCAAAAAGGACCGCTGTATTTGCCGCCTAAAGCGTCACTCCTTGGCAGCCCTTGCCAAGCGCCCGCAAACCACACCATAACGGATCGGCAGAGCCCCTGCCGCGCAGCATGAACAATACCTTGCCTGGAGCACCCTATTTCCACTACAGCGACAGCGGCCTGATGGTGGAAGACTTGGCCCTGGCCGCCCTGGCCCAAGAACATGGCACCCCTTTGTTTGTGTATTCCAAGGCGGCAATGGTGGGTGCGCTGGCCGCATACCAGGCCGGGTTTGCGGGGCGTAAAGCGCAGATTTGTTACGCCATGAAGGCCAATTCGTCCTTGGGCGTGCTGCAAGTGTTTGCACGCGCCGGTTGCGGGTTTGACATTGTTTCCATGGGCGAGTTGGCGCGGGTGCGCGCCGCCGGTGGCGATCCGACCCAAGTTATTTTTTCTGGGGTGGGTAAGACGCGCGATGAAATGCGCGAGGCGCTGGCCGCAGGCATTGGCTGCTTCAATGTGGAAAGCGAAGCAGAGATAGAGGTCCTCAACGCCGTTGCCGTGTCTATGGGCGTGCGCGCGCCCCTCAGCATCCGCGTCAACCCCAATGTGGACCCCAAAACCCACCCGTATATATCCACCGGACTCAAAGGCAATAAATTCGGCATCGCCCATGAGCGCACCTTGGCGACCTACCAGCATGCGGCGACGCTGCCAGGCCTGCGCATCGTCGGGATTGACTGCCATATCGGCTCACAAATCACCGAGGAGGCGCCCTACCTGGACGCACTGGACCGCATGCTCGACCTGGTGCAGGCTATCGAAGCCGTGGGCATTGCGCTGGAACATATCGATTTCGGCGGAGGATTGGGTATTCAATACCAGAACGAAGCACCACCGCTGGCCGATGCGCTGTGGGCCAAATTACTCCAAAAAATTGATGCGCGTGGCTTGGGTGGCCACACCTTGATGATCGAACCGGGCCGCTCCCTGGTCGGCAATGCCGGGGTATGCCTCACCGAAGTGCTCTACCTGAAACCTGGTGAGCAGAAAAACTTCTGTATCGTGGATGCTGCGATGAACGACTTACCGCGACCGGCCATGTACCAGGCCTACCATGCCATTGTTCCGCTGCAACAAGCCAAACCCCCAGCGCAGACTGCGGTATACGACGTGGTGGGCCCGGTGTGCGAAAGCGGCGATTGGATTGGGCGGGACCGCGCACTGGCGGTGCAGCCCGGCGAGCGGCTGGCGGTCCTGTCCGCAGGCGCTTATTGCATGAGCATGGCCAGCAATTACAACACCCGGGCACGAGCGGCTGAGGTGTTGGTAGACGGCGACCGGGCCACGCTCATCCGCCAACGGGAGTCGATTACCGACTTGTTCCGGGGCGAGCACCTCTGCGAATGAAACGGTGGCCCACGCGCCAGGCCAGCAAAACGCCAATGAGGGCGGCATAAAGCGCCACTTGGTCAAAGTTGCGCTTGCCCGCGCGCATCCAAAAAAAATGCAGTAGGGCCAACAAGGCGATCCCATACACCGCCCGGTGCAAATGACGCCAGCGTGCCGCGCCCATCCAGCGAATGGCCGCGTTGAAAGAGGTCAGCGCCAGGGGAACCAAGAGTAGGAAGGCCAGCAGCCCGACCAGGATAAAGGGGCGCTTGGGAATGTCGCCGAGGATGTCCTCCCACTGCCCGCTTTGGTCCAGCCAGACGTAGGCCAGAAGATGCACCAGCGCATAAAAAAACACGAATAGGCCCAGCATACGGCGCAAACGCGCCAAGGCGGTCCAACCCATGGCCTCGCGCATCGGACTCACCAGCAAGAGCACACACAGCATACGCAATGTCCACAAACCAGTGCCGCGCAACAAGGCTTCGGCCGGATTGGCACCAAGGGCGTCCTTCCACAATGCGCTTAACCAATAGGCTAGCGGCAGCAAGGCCAGCACAAATACCAACGGTTTCGCAAAGGGCGCACCGATAGCGCGATGGATAGATGCGAAATACACCGGCGCTTAGTAGAACTTCTTCAAATCCAAGCCGGCGTACAACTGGCCTACCTGCGCCTCATAACCATTGAACATCAAGGTCTTGCGCTTTTTGCCAAAAATTCCATCTTCACCCAATCGCCGTTCGGTAGCCTGGCTCCAGCGCGGATGGTCCACTTCGGGGTTCACGTTGGAGAAAAATCCATACTCCTGCGGAGCTGCCTTGTTCCAGGCAGTAGCCGGTTGGCGCTCACTGAACCGGATTTTGACAATGCTCTTGGCGCTTTTGAAGCCGTATTTCCAAGGCACTACCAGCCGCAGCGGCGCGCCATTCTGGTTAGGCAGTATTTCGCCATACATGCCAAAGGCCAGCAGCGTCAGCGGATGCATGGCTTCGTCCATGCGCAAGCCTTCGGTATACGGCCAGTCCAATACACGGCTGCCTACAAAAGGCATGGTTTTGGGGTCAGCCAGGGTCACAAACTCCACATATTTAGCGCTACCCAAAGGCTCGACACGCTTAATCAATTCGGCCAGCGAGTAGCCCACCCAGGGGATCACCATGGACCAACCCTCGACACAGCGCAAGCGGTAAATGCGCTCCTCCATGGGACTCATGGCCAGCAAATCTTCCAAGGCCCAACGCCCAGGTTTTTTAACCAAGCCTTCAATCTCCACCGTCCATGGCGTGGTTTTCAGGGTGTGGGCATTCGCAGCGGGGTCGGACTTGTCAGTGCCGAACTCGTAAAAGTTGTTGTACCCGGACGCGTCTTTGTAAGCCGTGGGTTTATCCATGGCCTGCGCACCGGGCAGCGCACTAGGTTTGGCGGGCAGCGGGGGCAATTTGCCAGGCCGCGGTGTCGGGACCAGCGCTTGTGCGGAGCTGTACGAGGGCAAGGTGCCCACCGCAAGGGCACCGGTGCCAGAGAGCAAGCGCTGTAAGGCGCTCCGGCGCCCTAGTACCAGAGCGCGGGGGGTGATGTCAGAACTTTGAACTTTCACAGGGGCTCCAGGCAAAAAAATATGCCGAAAAAAGCACCTCAGGGACGATGCGCGCCAGGGCAGGCACGTTTAGCGCAGACCGGCGACGTAATCGGCAAGGGCTTTGATTTCACGGTCGTTGAGCTTGGCCGCAATCTGGCTCATTTGCAAGCTGTTTTTACGCACGCCATCGCGAAACGCTGTCAATTGGGCCGCAGCATATTCGCCATGCTGGCCACCGATGCGCGGGTACTGCGCCGGGATGCCGGCGCCATTGGGGCTGTGACAACCAGCGCAAGCGGGAACTTGACGGTCCGCTATGCCGCCCCGGTATATACGTTCGCCCAAAGCCACTGACTCTTTGTCCTTGGCAAAACCTGCCTTGGCCGTTTTGCTTCCCAACCAAAAAGCGATATTTCGCATGTCGTCTTCGGACAAGGCGCTGGCAAAACCAAGCATGACCGGGTTCGCCCGTTTACCGGCTTTGAATTCTTGCAGTTGTTTTACCAAATACTGGGGGTGCTGTTGCGCCAGCTTGGGGAAAGTTGGCGTGCCCGAGTTGCCGTCGGCCCCGTGGCAGGCCGCGCAGACCGCGCCATAGCTGGCTTCGCCTTTTGCCAGATCGGGTTTGGCGGCTTTGGCGGGCTCAGTGCTGTTGGCCGAGGCGGTAAATGCGCTGGCGAGCATGGCTGCGACGAGAAACAATGGGGCAAACGACTTCATGGTGCTAGGGCTCTTATGTAGGGCAAAAACACCACCATTCTACAATGCGGCACGGGGCCTGCCCGCCATAACAACCATAAGCCCATGACCACCCCACGCCTGTCAATTACCGCACAGCCCAGCAGCGCAGCGGCCGCCCCGAAAAGCGCTGCCCTCCAGGCACTAGGCTGGCTGCACACGGCGCGCTTTTTGACCACCGCGCCGCAATTGCATTTTTTGCCGGAGTTGGACGTGCCGGAAATTGCCTTTGTGGGACGCTCCAATGCCGGCAAATCCACCTGCATCAACACCTTGACGCAGCAAAAGCAATTGGCTTTTGCATCCAAGCGCCCCGGGCGCACCCAGCACATCAACCTGTTTGCGCTGGGCAAACAAGGCTTAATGGACGCGGTACTGACCGATTTGCCCGGTTATGGCTACGCCGCCGTTCCCAAACAGGACAAGATCCGCTGGCAACAGGTGATGGCCAATTACCTGGTCAGTCGCAAAAACCTGCAAGCCATTGTGCTGATGTGCGACCCGCGCCACGGCATGACGGAACTGGACGAAATACTGCTCGACGTCATCCGCCCCAGGGTCGAAGAGGGTTTGAAGTTTTTGGTGGTACTGACCAAGGCGGACAAACTGACCCGCAGCGAGGGCGCTAAAGTCCTGTCCATCACGAAGCTGCAAGCAGGCGGCGGCGAAGTACGGCTTTTTTCCGCGACCAAGCGCACCGGCTTGGAGGACGTTGCCACGCTGTTGTGGGACTGGGCCCACCCCGCGAGCCCGGCGCCGCTGGCAGTCGAGGCGACTGTCGACTGAAAGCGCACTGCGCCAGTCGAAAATCGTGCGATTCTGTAGACCTTGCGTTTGGGGACCCCAAGACCGTTAAGCGTACGGAGGACTCAAGCAGGCCCATGCGCCGAGGCCGTTTCCCACGCTCGGCCTTGCGCTAGGCATACATGCTAGGCGCGCCCGGCGGCCGGGACTTAAAGCGCTTGTGCACCCAGTAGTACTGGGCCACGTCCTGGTTGATCCATTGTTCAATCGCCTGGTTCATGCGCAAGGTGTCGGCTTGCAGGTCCTCGCCGGGAAAATCCGACCAAGCATCGCTCAAGCGGACTTCATAACCACCGGGAACCAGGCGGCTGACCAAGGTGCACACACGCGCCCGACCCAGCTTGGCAAAACGCGCCAGCGCTGGCACGGTGGCGGCAGGTACGCCGAAAAACGGAACCCACAGCGCGCCTTCCACCCCAAAATCCATATCCGGCGACAAGTGCAGGCGTATGCCTTTGCGCATTCCACGCAATACCGGTTGGGGGCCGTCTTTGCGGGCAATCGAGTGCACGTTCCCCGAACGATTACGACCCTGCACCATCCATTCCTCCGCCCAGGCATTGCTGAGGGGCACATAAATGCAAGCGGTGCTGATTTGCTGCAACTCGGTAAGTACCACGCCGCCGACATCCAGACCCACCATATGCGGCGCCAAAAATACCAAGGGCCCGGGCTTGTCCAGTTCGGCCAATGCGCC
>CANKNK010000117.1 GCA_947483455.1 Comamonadaceae bacterium
AAGGCGGCTCTGTTTGCGCATGGCGTCCTAGGAATTAACAACGATGCGCCATTGTGCACCGACGCCCATCCGGCACAAAAAAAAGCCTTTTTGCGCCTGCAGTGAAGGACTCCATGGCAAGAGGGTAAGAAGCTGCGCAGCGGCCCCTGGCAGCGCATGTGCAGGGGCAAGGCAGAGGATTTGCAGATGCGCTTTAGCCACTCAGCATCGGGTAAAGCGACAACAGCAGTGCAGCGGCCATGCTGCCGTTGAATACCCGCATACGAAACGGGTCTTGCAAATAGTTGCGCAGTGCGCTGCCAAAGCCCACCCATACCGACGAACAGGGTAAGCCCAGCGCAACATACATCAGCCCCAGCGGCGCAATTTGCAGCAGACCGGCACCCGGTGGCACATAAGCGCTCATGATGGTGACCGCCATGACCCAGGCTTTGGGGTTGACCCACTGAAACAAAACCGCAGCCCAAAACCCTAAGGGCTTGGCCTCGTCTTGGCCACTGGGCAGGTCCTGCGGCCCATGGTGCGCGCTCAGCACCGGTATTGCCTGGGAGGGATGCGGCGTTTGGGCATTAGGCAAGCCAGCGTCCAGCGCAGCAGGTACCGGCACATGAGGCCGCGCACTGGCCAAGCCCCAGGCCATCCAAACCATGTAGGCCGCGCCCGCAAAGCGCACCAGGTCATAAAAAGCAGGGAACTGCGCCAACACCGTGTGCAGGCCCAGGCCCACAGCGATCACCATAAAGCCAAAACCTAGCTGCACGCCCATCAGATGCGCCAGCGTGCGTCGGAAACCAAAATGCACGCCCGAGGCCATGAGCATGGTGTTATTCGGACCGGGCGTGATCGAACTGACCAGCATGAACAGCGCCACGCCCCACCAGTGCTCTGGCGTCAATCCACCTTCTCCTCACGCACGGCTACGGGCATGGTCGGCATGGACAAGCGCTTGCCCGCGAACACCACCACCACCACCGCGAGTGCAAAGCCCAGCGTCATCATCTCCAAAGACTCGCCCAACAAGGGAACCGCCACCAGGATCGAGAAAAACGGCTGCAGCAACTGCAACTGGCTGACGCGCAAAGCGCCGCCCATGGCCAGGCCGCGGTACCAGGCAAAAAATCCGGCCCACATCGAAAACACACCGACATAGCCCAGCGCCCACCAGGACGTGGTGTGGATGGCCTGCTGCGGCCAATTCCATAAGGCGCCGGGCAGCGTCATGGGCAATGCCATCACGCAGACCCAGCAAATCACCCGCTCTGCACCCAGCGAAGGCGTCACTTGTGCGCCATAGACATAGCCCAGAGCCGCTGAAAGAATGGCGCCTAGCAGCAGCAAGTCAGCCCACTCGGGTACAAAACCCAAACCTTGTTGGTAGGCACGCAGCAATGAAAAAACCAGCACCAACGAAGCGCCCAGCACCGCACACACCCAAAACGCCAGGCGCGCGCGCAAGTGCAGCACCCAGGCCGACAAGGCAGCGGTGGCAAGGGGCAGCAAAGCGGTAAACACCGCTGCGTGGCCGGAGGTGACATGGCGTAAGGCAAAGCCCAGCAGTAGCGGGAAACCAATCACATTGCCCAGCAGCGCCAACAACAATGGCTTGCGCTGCGCCTTCGTGGGCCAGGGCGCGCGCGACAACAGCAAATAGGCGATCGACAAAGCGCCGGCCAGCGCGGCACGTGCGAAGGTAATAAACCACGCCGAGAGCTGGGGGTTCTCGACGGTGCCGGTAGCCAAGCGTGTCATGGGCAAGGTGATGGCAAACACCACCACGCCCAAGAGGCCCAACCACATCCCTATGCTTTGCTCACGCTCGCTCATATGCGTGCCATCCACAGGGCCGTCAATACCAACAAAGTGGCCATGCAGCGGTTAAACCATTGCAAGCGCAAACCGGTCGCTAGGCCCTCGCGCACGGGTCCGCTCAGCCATTGCCGCGCGAAGGAACCGAGCACGGCATAAAACAAATTGCTCACAAACCCGAAGGCGACCATCAAGGGCAGGATGATGGCAAAGCGCTCCAATCCATCGTCCCGTCCAGCCAACCAACCAGCCACCACGGTGAGCGCCAACATCCAAGCCTTGATATTTACAAACTGCAAGAGCACACCCTGGCGAAAGTCCACGTTCAAGGCCGCTGCATCCGCTTGCGCCAGGCTTTTGGTACTGGCCAGCTTGTAGGCCAGCCACAGCAAATAGGCCATGCCCAGGGCTTGAATGCCTAAGCGCAGCAGTGGCACGGCCAGCACCACCGCCCCCACACCAGCAGCGCACAAACTGAACAAAAGCCCCCAACCGACAGGCACTGCGCAAACAAACTGCATTGCACGGCGCAACCCGAAATTGGCAGCCATTGCAGTGGACACCGTGGTATTGGGTCCGGGGGTGAAGCTGGTGACGGTCGATAGCAAAAGCAAGGCAACAAATTCGGACTGGGGCATGTGTGCAAATGTAATCCCAATCACGCAGGCCATCATCAAAGGCCCCTACACTGCGTCCCTCCCGCGCTTGCCCTGGGCTATACCCGGGCCCTGTTGGCGCGCTTGCCCTTAGGTTTTGATTTTGTTTTTCTCCAACCCCCTTTTGCAAATACCCGGCTACCGCCGACTGTGGCTTTCGCTCCTGGTGAGCGGGCTGGGCGGTCAAATCACCATGCTGGCGCTGCCACTGACTGCGGTAGTGTTGCTGCAGGCCACGCCCAGCCAGATGGGCGTTATGACAGCCATGGAATTGCTGCCCTTTGTATTGCTGTCTTTACCCGGCGGTGTATTCCTGGACCGGCGGCGCAAGTTGCCCATTTTTATCGCCGGCGAATTGTTGATGGGTGCTTTTTTACTACTCATCCCCTTGGCCTGGTGGCTGGGGTTCTTGTCCATGCCTTTGATGTACGGGGTGGCTTTCTGCCTGGGCTGCGTGTACACCGTAGCAGGCTCTGCGGCGCAAATTGTGCTTACCCAGCTCGTCGGGCGCGACCAGCTGGTGCGGGCCAATGCGCAAAACGCGCTGGCCAGCTCGCTGGCCGAAGTCACAGGCCCGGGCCTGGCCGGAGCGCTGATTCGCATTTTGAGCGCGCCGCTGGCCCTAATCGCCGACGCCTGCTTGCTGGTGGGTTCTGTCGTGCTGTTGCGCGGTATCCGCATCGACGAGCCTGTGCCCAAACTTACTCGGCGCTCGTTCCGGGCCGAATTGCTGGAAGGCCTGCACTTTGTGCGCACCCACCGCGTACTGGTGGAACTGGCCGCTATGCTGGGCAGTTGGCAGTTTTTTGCGCAGATGGCCTTGTCGGTCCAGATTGTGTACGCGGTGCGTGAATTGGGCCTGAGTGAGGACAGCACCGCCATGGCCTACATTGCCATGGGCGTCGGCTCGATCGCAGCGGGTGCGGGCGGGTCAGGTCTGAGCCGCCGATGGGGCGTGGGCCGCTCTTTGCTGTTGGGCATGGGCTTGACTTCGGTGAGCTGGCTGGGGGCGCTCGCGCTGCGCGAATGGGTCGATGCAGTGCTTTTATTTAGCGCCATGCTGTTGTGCTTTAGCCTGGGTGCAACGCTGATGTTCATCAACATGATTTCGCTGCGCCAAAGCAGCACGCCGCAGCCCATGCTCGGGCGTATGAATTCCACGATGCGCTGGCTGGCCCTGCTTCCATCGGCTCCGGGCGCACTGATCGGTGGCTGGGTCGCCGAACACTGGGGCCTATCCTATGCACTGGGCATGGCCGGAGGCGGCTGCCTTTTGGTGACCCTGGTCTTTAGCTTGCGCCCAGTGCTGCGCGCCATCTTGGTACTGCCCGATAGTGCGCAGGCCGCCTAGGTGCTATGCGCATCGATATCCACTAGGCCCCTTACACATCGCGACCAAGCCGACAACCATTTATACGCTTAGGCCCTGCCCCAAGCGGCCATCGATGACTTCAATCGTCCGATCGCAGCGCGCCGAAAGCTCTGGGTTGTGGGTAACGAACAAGACTGCTGTCGCATGCTCTTGGCACACACTGCGCAGCAAGGCAAAGACGCCGTCGGCGCTTTTGGAGTCCAGGTTGCCGGTGGGCTCATCGGCCAATATCAGCGCCGGCTGCATCGCCAGCGCGCGTGCCACGGCCACACGTTGCTGCTGACCGCCGGAGAGTCGATTGGCCGGCGCGTCTAGCCAGGGGCGCATACCCACACTGTCGAGCAAGTGCGTGGCCCGCGCGCGCATAGCGGCATCCATAAAACCCTGGGCCGCATACAGTGGCATCATCACGTTTTCCAGGGCGCTAAATGCGCTGAGCAAATGGTGGTACTGGAACACAAAGCCAATGCTGTGCCCGCGCAAATGCGTGCGCTGCGCGTCGCTAAGCTGCGTGGTCTCTAGACCAGTGATGCGCAGACTGCCGCTACTGGGTCTATCCAACAATCCCACGGTGTTGAGCAAGGTACTTTTACCGGAACCCGAGGGTCCGACCACGGCACAAAAATCGCCGGGGTACAAGCGCATGTCAATACCGTGCAAAACTTCGATTTCATTGTCCGCACCGACGTTGAATGATTTGCGTATGCCTTGCAACTCCAGCACCGGCACGGCTTGATGGGGTTCAGGCACGGATAGCCACCACCGGATCCAAACGCGCAGCCCGCAACGCGGGGGCCAGTGCCGACAGCAGGCCGGTCAAACTCGCCAGCGCTAGCGCTTGCACAAACAATGCGCTGTCCATCACCATCGCAAACATGATGCTGCCATCGGCGTTGCGCATATAACGCTGCCACAGCACCATGGCCAGCGCACCGACTAAGGCGCCCACCAGCGCCCCGGCCAAGCCAAGCAAGCCGCCTTGCAATAAAAACACCCGCATCACTTGCGCGCGGCGCACGCCCATGGCGCGCAAGATGCCGATCTCCCGCGAGCGCTGCACCACCGACACCACCAGCACACTGGCAATACCAAAGCCTACCGACAAAGCCACAAAAAAGCGGATGGCGGTATTGGCCGTGGTCTGTGCCCGCACCGCGGTAAAAAACTGCTCATTGGTTTTGATCCAGCTATCGGCCTGCAAGCCGGTATGGCTTTGGATTTGCTGGGCTACACGCTCGGCGGCGTAGATATCGTGCAGCGTGAGGTCTAGGATAGAGGCGCCACCGGCCAAGCCGAACAGGCTTTGCGCGGTGCGCATCGCCATGAAGACATTGCGGCTGTTGGCACCTTTGTTGCCCAGATCAAAAATACCTGCCAGCTTGAGCGTCAGCACCGTGCCGCTGACCGTGGCGATACGCAACGGATCGCCCGGCACGACGCCCAAGTCGGCGGCTAGCTCGGTACCGATCAGCAAGGTATCGCTGCTGATATCGGGCGAGCCCTGCACCATTTTTTCACGCAGGGCGATGATTTGAAAATACAAGTCCGGCTGCATGCCGACCACCGACACCGAGCGACTGGCCTCGCCCCGCGTGACCAATGCCGCGCCCAGCACGGCGGGCGATACCAATTTGATCTCTGGCATGGCTTGCAATTGCAGCACCAGGCTTTGCCACTGGTCTATGCCTTTGACGCGTTGCAAGGGAATTTGCACGGTGGCCGCCTCCAGACTGTCGGGCTCCACGCCCTGGGCCCGTGCGCGCTCCTTGGAAGCCAGCACCTGGATATGCGCCTGCCCCGTCAGCACCCGGTTTACAAAATTGGCCTGCAATCCGTTGAGCAGCGCCGACATAAAAATAATCACGGCTACGCCAATGGCAATACCAACCACGATGAACAGAGTCTGGATACGCCCTTCGCGCAAAAAACGCCAAGCCACTAGCACCTCGAAAGGCAGCCATGCGC
The DNA here is from genome assembly GCA_947483455.1 of Comamonadaceae bacterium. Lineage (GTDB taxonomy): Bacteria > Pseudomonadota > Gammaproteobacteria > Burkholderiales > Burkholderiaceae_C > Allorhodoferax. Next base: position 5,800 of record CANKNK010000117.1, read on the forward strand.
GCTGCTTCATGGCTGCGCCTGCCGTATGCGATCGCCCTCGTGTACCGTGCTCTGTGCCACGGGCACCAATAAAGCGCCGACTTGCAAGCCGCTAAGCACCTCGACCCGGCCCTGGGCTTGCAGGCCCACACGCAGCGCCTG
>CANKNK010000118.1 GCA_947483455.1 Comamonadaceae bacterium
CCAGGCGCCTGGTAATTGGCGCCGCCCATTACAAAAGCCGCTGATTCCAAACCGCGCTGCAAGACCATGCCTGCCAAGGGGTGCACGTCGGCGAGTACTGCATAGTCATGGGCACTTGCCAGCATGGCTTGCTGCGGTGTTTTGGTGTCGGCTTGCGCTTGGCTGTGTGCAGCCGTCGTACCGGCTTTGTCGCGCATGGCCTGCGCCTGCGCGGCATAGCGCGCGCCATCGACTTGCCCAAAGGCGGCCACAAAGCTGGCTGCATCCTGCGGAAAGTCGGCCGGGTCGATGCCGACCACGATGCCGGCATTGGCATTGCGCTCATTGCGCGAATACTGGCTCATGCCATTGGTCACTACACGACCGGCTTCACTGGTGGCTGCGACCACGGTGCCGCCGGGGCACATGCAAAAGCTGTACACGCTGCGTCCGTTGCCCGCGTGGTGTACCAGTTTGTAATCCGCAGCGCCTAGCAATGGGTGGCCGGCATGGCGACCCCAGCGCGCGCGGTCGATCACGCCTTGGGGATGCTCGATGCGAAAGCCGATAGAAAAGGCCTTGGCCTGCATGGCCACGCCACGGTCATACAACATGGCAAAGGTGTCGCGTGCGCTATGGCCCAAAGCCATCACCACATGGCTGGCATCTATCGCATACACGCGGCCCGAGGCGGCATTACAAACCTGCAAAGCGCCCAGTCGGTGCATCGCCTCTGGGCCGCCGGATGCACTGTGCAATTGCACATCCACCACCTGCTGCCCAAAGCGCACTTCTCCACCCAGCGACTCGATGCGCGCGCGCAAGTTTTCCACCACCTTGACCAGCTTGAAGGTACCGATATGCGGGTGCGCTTCGTACAAAATTTCTGGTGGTGCACCGGCCTGCACCAACTCGGTCATCACTTTACGTCCCAGGTAGCGCGGGTCGCGGATCTGGCTCCATAGCTTGCCATCGGAAAACGTCCCGGCACCGCCCTCGCCAAATTGCACATTGCTCTGCACATGCAAGGTGTTTTTGCGCCACAAATCCCAGGTGTCTTTGGTGCGCTGGCGCACCTTCGGACCACGTTCTAGCACCAAAGGTTTGAAACCCATCTGCGCCAGCAACAAGGCAGCAAACATGCCGCAGGGACCGAAGCCCACTACCACCGGGCGCTTGTCCACCTTGGCAGGCGCATGCGCGGGGGCCTGGTAGCCCATGTCCGGCGTGGCTGCGATATGCGCATGGTTTGCATGCTGCGCCAGCAGGCGCGCTTCACAGGCTGGGGCTAATTGCACATCCACAATAAAGACCGCCAGGATGTCTGCTTTGCGGGCATCAAAACTGCGTTTGAAGACCTGCAAGTCCAAAATCTCAGCGATGGCAATGCCCAGGGTTTGCGCAGCGGCCTGGCGTAGCGCTTCAAGGGGATGGGCCGCAGGCATGCGGTCTTGCGCGCTTTCGCTGGGTGAATCGGCAGCGCGCGGCGCATGCACTGGCAATGCGACAAGAGGAAGTTTGATTTCAGTGATGCGGATCATGGGGCTCGGGTTTATCAAGCAGAGGCCGATGATACGGCTAGCCCCAAGGCCGGTGCGTATGAGCGCAGAGCGCAAAAATAGCCCCTGCGATAGGTGGACAAAAAACCGGCTTGGTACTGTGTTACCTGATGGCGCTCACAAAGCGTTTAGCGGAATCTTGACGTAGGCCACGCCGTTGTCCTCCGGTGGCGGCAATTGCCCGGCGCGGATGTTGATTTGCACGGCGGGCAAGATGAGCACCGGCATGTCCAGGGTGGCATCACGCGTCGTGCGCATTTGCACAAACTGGTCTTCGCTAATGCCATCGTGGGTGTGGATGTTTTTTGCGCGTTGCTCGGCCACGGTGCTTTCAAACACCACTTCCCGACCGGCTGGCGGGTAATCGTGGCACATGAACAAACGGGTTTGCGGCGGCAGGCTCAGAATTTTTTGGATCGAGCTATACAACTGCCGTGCATTGCCGCCGGGGAAATCGCAGCGCGCACTGCCCACATCGGGCATAAACATGGTATCGCCCACAAACACCGCATCACCAAAACGGTAAGCCACACAGGCCGGGGTATGGCCGGGCACCAGCAGGGTGCGGCCGCGCATTTCGCCCACGACGATCGCTTCCCCGTCGGCGAACAAATGGTCGAACTGTGAACCATCGCAGGCAAAGGCTGGCTCCAGGTTGAAGATGCCTTTGAAAACTTTTTGCACGGCGGTGATGCGCTCGCCGATCGCCGTCTTGCCGCCGAGTTGGGCTTTTAGGTAGGGCGCTGCGCTGAGGTGGTCCGCATGCGCATGGGTCTCCAGAATCCAAGTGGCCTGCAATTGGTTTTCACGCACATACGCAATTACTTTGTCCGCCGAGTGGTGTCGGGTGCGGCCGGACTTGGGGTCATAGTCCAACACCGAGTCGATGATGGCGCAAGCCGTGCCCGGCCCCTGGTGCACCACGTAGGTCACGGTCCAGGTAGCTTTGTCAAAAATTCCGTGTACCTGGGGTTTGAGCGAATCAATGGACATAGCGGCAAGCTCCTCAATTAGATTTGTTATAGTATATTGAAAGATATATTAAAAATAAATATACTATGTAAATATTAATTGTGGAGTGTGCCGATGAATGAAGTGTCTCTGAGCTTGAAGGACATGCAACAAGCCGCCGATCAGGCTTGTCGTTTGCTCAAAGTGATGTCCAACCCGGACCGATTGATGATTTTGTGCCAGCTTTCCCAGGGCGAAATGCGGGTCGGCGAATTGGAAGAGGCCCTTGGCGTTGTGCAGCCCACCTTATCGCAGCAATTGACGGTATTGCGCGATGAAGCGCTGGTGAGCACGCGGCGCGAGGGCAAAAACATTTACTACCAACTCAGCAGCCCCCAAGCCTTGGCGCTGATGCAAGTCATGTACGCCCAGTTTTGTGCGTCGGATAAGGGGGCCTTATGAACATCGATTGGGCGCACTTCACGCCTTGGACGTCGCTCGCCGGAGGTATCTTGCTGGGGATTGCTTCAGCCATGATGGTGCTACTTAGCGGGCGGATTCTGGGGATCAGCGGCATTTTGGGCGGCCTGCTGGCTCCGCGCATAGGCGATTTTGGCTGGCGCGTGGCCTTCCTGCTAGGCATGAGCGCGTCGCCTATGGTGTTTGCCGCCTTGATGCCGCCAGAACTCCTGCCGCTCGTGCGCATCGATGCCAGCGAGCCGCTCATCGCCTTGGCCGGTGTGCTGGTCGGCCTGGGCACACGCTACGGCTCGGGCTGCACCAGTGGCCATGGCGTGTGCGGGCTTTCGCGCCTGTCGCCCCGCTCGCTGGTCGCCACCCTCTGCTTTATGGCTGCCGGCTTTGCCGTCGTGTATCTGCTGCGCCACGCTTTTTGAAGGACCTTGCGATGCATCATCGAATTACTGAATTTTTTGTCGGCCTGCTCTTTGGCCTGGGGTTGATGCTTTCGGGCATGACCGACCCGGGCAAAGTACTGGCCTTTTTAGACTTGGGCGGCCTGTGGGATCCCTCCCTGGCGCTGGTCATGGGTGGCGCCATTGCCGTGGGAGTATTTGCTTTTGCACTGGTCAAAAAACGCAGTCTGAGCTTTTTCGGCGCCGCCTTACGCATTCCAAGCCAAGAGCGAATTAGCAAGCGCTTGGTCATTGGCTCCCTCATATTTGGTGCCGGTTGGGGACTGGCCGGTTTTTGCCCTGGCCCGGCTTTGGTGTCCATGGCCGCGGGGCAAAGCAAAGCCGCCTTATTTGTGGTCTTTATGCTCATCGGTATGGGCGTCTTCGAAGTCGCCGAACGGCGCGCGCAGGCGGCGATACAAGGCTAAATGACCAAACGCTGGCAAGCTTTCTTGCCCTCCCTGCCCGCCCTGCAATGGGGGCGCAGCTACGACCGCAGCACTTTGTCGCGCGACTTGCTAGCGGCCTCCATCGTCACCGTGATGCTCATCCCCCAAAGCCTGGCCTATGCCTTGCTGGCTGGCTTGCCACCGCAAGCGGGTTTGTATGCCAGCGTAGCGCCGCTGCTTTTGTATGCGCTGCTGGGCAGCAGTCGCGTACTGGCGGTAGGGCCGGTGGCGGTGGTCTCGCTGATGACGGCAGCGGCCATAAGCGCGCACGCCGCGCCGGGCTCGGAACACTACTGGGCGGTAGCCATCACGCTGGCGTGTATGTCGGGCGCAATGCTGCTGCTCATGGGCGTTTTGCGTTTGGGGTTTTTGGCTAATTTCTTAAGCCATCCGGTCATCGCCGGCTTTATTTCTGCCTCCGGCTTATTGATTGCCGCCAGCCAGTTCAAAACATTGTTGGGGGTGAACGCGCATGGTGAAAACTTTGTGGCGCTAGTGCTTGATTTGCTGCACCAATTGCCGGACCTGCATGGCCTCAGCTTCGCCGTGGGCGGTGCGGTGCTGGTGTTTTTGCTCTGGGTGCGCCAAGGATTGAAGCCGCTGCTTGCGCGCATGGGCTTCGCAGCGCGCAGCGCGGACATGCTGGCCAAAGCAGGGCCCGTGGTGGCTATTGCGCTAAGTACCGCATTGGCCTGGTATTTCCAATGGCAAAACCAAGGCCTCAAGATCGTGGGCGAGGTACCCGGGGGTCTGCCGCCCTTGACGCTGCCTCTGTGGGACGCAAGCCTATGGAAGTCCTTGGCCATGCCGGCCTTGCTGATCAGCGCGGTGGGCTTTGTGGAGTCGGTGTCCGTGGGCCAAACCCTGGCCGCCAAGCGTCGCCAACGCATCGAACCCGACCAAGAGTTACTAGCGCTGGGCGCGAGCAATATCGCCGCCAGCCTGAGCGGTGGTTTTCCGGTGACCGGTGGCTTTGCCCGCTCGGTGGTCAATTTCGACGCGGGAGCGCAAACACCGGCTGCCGGGGTATTTACCGCGCTGGGCATCACGCTGGCGACTTTGTTTTTGACACCGGCGCTGTACTACCTGCCGCAGGCCACCTTGGCCGCCACGATTGTGGTGGCCGTGTTGTCACTAGTGGATGTGGGCATATTCCGGCGCACCTGGGTGTATTCGAAAGCCGACTTCGCCGCTGCACTGGCCACGCTGCTGGTGACGCTGGGCCTGGGCGTGGAAACAGGCTTGGTGGCCGGGGTGGCGGTGTCTTTGGCCCTATACCTGCTGCGCACCAGCCGCCCACATATTGCTGAGGTAGGGCAAGTGCAAGGCACCGAGCACTTTCGCAATGTGCGCCGCCACGAGGTGCTTACCCACGCGCGTGTGATGGGCTTGCGCGTGGATGAGAACTTGTATTTCGCCAACTGCCGCGCGCTGGAAGACCGCATCAACTGCGAAGTGGCACAGCATCCGGCGCTGGCGCATTTGGTCTTGCAATGCAGCGCCATCAACCACATCGACGCCAGCGCGCTCGAAAGCCTGGAAGCCATTGCGGCACGCCTGCAGGAAGCTGGCATCGGATTGCACCTGAGCGAAGTCAAAGGCCCGGTCATGGACCGCCTGCGCAACACGCATTTTTTGCAGTCGCTGCCGGGCAAGGTGTATATGAGCCAGTTTCAGGCGATGGAGGATTTGTTGGGGGCCGACATGTGATGACGGCACGCATTGCAGACCCTAAGTTGAAATACCAAGGCCAGTGAAGCATCCTTATGACGCGGCCACAAGCGCAAGCGACAATGCCCGCTATGAAAACACTGCGACTACGCGAAGGCAAAGAGCGCTCTTTGCTGCGCAAACACCCTTGGATATTTGAATCGGCGATTGCCAAGGGCGGTGGCGACAGCGGCGAGACGGTACGGGTGGAGGGGCATGCAGGCCAGTTTTTGGGCTGGGCGGCCTTTAGCCCGCAGTCGCGCATTCGCGCGCGCGTCTGGAGTTTCGAAGAAGGCGATCGGATTGATGCCGCATTTTTCGATACGCGCATTCG
>CANKNK010000119.1 GCA_947483455.1 Comamonadaceae bacterium
CCATTTGGCGGAACTCCCGGCGCACGACTTCATCACGGGTAGTGTCATTGCCCGCGATATTGATGCGCCGCACATACACCCGGCGCGAGGGGTCCGCCCTGAGCGTTATCTCCACCCGGTTGGTGCTGCGATCAATCTTGGTTTGTGCTTCCACTTGCGCAAACGCATATCCGAAGTTAGCGTAAAAATCGGTAAAGTCTTTGGTGGTCTGCGTCACTTCGTTCACGTTGTACGGCTCGCCGGGACGGATGGCAACCAAGGCTTGAAACTGCGCCTCTTTTTCTAGGAAATTTCCGGCCAAACTGACTTTGGACACCACGAAACGTTCACCTTCGGTGATGTTGATGGTGATGCCTATATCCTGTTTGTTTGGTGCCATAGTGACTTGGGTCGAGTCCACCGTGAACTCCAAGTAGCCGCGCGACAGGTAATAGGAGCGCAGCGCCTCGATGTCTGCATTGAGCTTAGGGCGCGCGTAGCGATCCGACTTGGTATACCAGCTCAACCATCCGCCGGTATCCGAATCAAATAAACCCAGTAAGGTGCTTTCGGAGAAGGTCTGGTTGCCGATGATCTTGATCGACTGGATTTTGGCGGTATCGCCTTCGCTGACGGCGAAGCTCAAATTAACCCGGTTGCCTTCGACGGGGGTCACCGTGGTCACTATTTCGGCGGCATACATGCTGCGGTTGATGTACTGTCGCTTGAGTTCCTGCTCCGCTTTGTCTGCGAGGGCCTTGTCAAAGGGACGCCCCTCCGTCAGGCCGATGTCTTTGAGTGCCTTCACCAATACATCTTTGTCGAATTCTTTGGTTCCGGTAAAAGTCACCGAACCAACAATCGGGCGCTCGGCAACGCTCACCATTAACACCGCGCCGTCAACATTGATGCGCACATCGTTAAACAAACCCAATGCGTACAAGGCCTTGATGGAGGTCGATGCCATCTCGTCAGAATAGCTGTCGCCGACACGCACCGGCAGGGAGGCAAATACCGTCCCGGGCTCAACCCGCTGCAAACCCTCAACCCGTATGTCCTTGATGACGAAAGGCGTCAGCGCCATGGCCACTTGGGTGGAAAGGGCCAAAACCAGCAGGGTGAAAGTACGTAAAAAGAGCGCGAATGGGTGTTGCATAGTGAAAGAACGTGGGATGTGCTGCGGGGAACCCAAAATAGGCCTCAGCGGCAAATGACATCAAGCGCCATCATAACGGGCTCAGGAAGCGGCCTGAAAGGCGCTCACCAGGGAGCTTGCTTGGGAGCGGGCCTCCTGGTCTATGGCTAAAAGGTCTTGCAGAGAAACCGGGGCGACGGGTACGAAACGCGCCAAGGTCTCCAGGTTCAACGCATGGATCTGGTCAAAGCGGATTTGCCCCTCCAAGAAGGCCGCGACGGCTACCTCATTGGCGGCATTGAGAACCGCCGTGGTACCGGGAACCGCCTCGAGCGCCTCCCAAGCCAGTTTCAATCCGGGGAAACGCTGCTGGTGGCCCAACTCGGTAAAGGTTTCAAAGGTCAATGCCGAAAGCGTAGAAAAGTCGATAGCACTGGCGCCTGAAACATGGCGGCTCGGCCATGCCAGGCCGTAGGCGATAGGCCCACGCATATCCGGTGTACCCAATTGGGCTACGACCGAATGGTCTACAAATTGCACCATTGAATGTATTACGCTTTGCGGGTGGATGATGACCTCTATCGTTGGGGGTAGCACGCCAAACAAAAACTTGGCCTCGATCACCTCCAGCGCCTTGTTCATCATCGTTGCCGAGTCCACTGATATCTTGCGGCCCATGACCCAATTAGGGTGCGCGCAAGCCTCTTGCGGGGTGACATAACGCAAGGTGGCGGGATCGCGCGTGCGAAACGGCCCGCCCGAAGCGGTCAGAATGATTTTGTCGATCACCGATGGCCAGGCCAGCGGGTTTTCCGGCAAAGACTGAAAAATGGCCGAGTGCTCGCTGTCAATAGGCAACAGCGTGGTACCGCCGCGCTGGACGGCATCCATAAAAAATGCTCCGCCCACGACCAATGCCTCTTTGTTGGCCAAGAGCAGGCGTTTGCCAGCCAAGGCTGCAGCAATGCAGGAAGCCAAGCCCGCCGCGCCTACGATGGCCGCCATCACGGTCGTGACCTCATCGTGCGCAGCCACCCATTCCAAAGCTTGTCGACCGGACAGCACTTCGGTGGGCAAACCCAGCTCAGCCAATGCGCGCCTCAGTTCGCGGGCCTGCGGTTCACTGACCATAACGGCGTAGCGGGGCTTAAATTGCACGCATTGGGCGGTCATGATGTCCACACGGCTATGGGCGCTTAGGGCAAAAACCCGGTAGCGGTCCGGCTGGCGGGCCATCACGTCTAATGTGTTGACGCCGATGGAGCCCGTGGAGCCCAAAATACTGACGGTTTGCATCGCTACCTCCATGCGCAAGGCCTGCCTTAGCGGACACCCAACCACATTGCCAGCGGCAGCACCGGCAGCAAGGCGTCGATGCGGTCAAGCACGCCACCATGCCCTGGCAACAACTGGCTGCTATCTTTAACCCCTGCTGCACGCTTGAACAGCGATTCCAGCAAATCCCCGGCGACACTCATGGTCGTTAAAAACGCGAGCGATACCACCATGAAAACAGGGCCGCCCGCTCCGAGTCGTCCGTAGAGACTTAACGCGCCCCATTGGCTAACCATTTCCCATTGGCGCCATAGGAATGCCAAAGCCATTACCAGCAGCAAGCCGCCCAAAGCGCCTTCCCAGGTCTTGCCGGGACTGATCGCCACTGCCAGTTTGCGTGCGATCCAGCGACCGCCCCACATACGACCGCAAAAATACGCGGCAACATCGGCACCCCATACCAGCACCAACACCGAAAACAAAAAGTTAACGCCAATTGCGCGCGCTTGCACCAGCGCCAGCCAGGCGGCAAACAAGGCCACCATGCCCACGCCCCAGCGAATTGCGGTAGGCACACGCAGCCACGCATCCACGCCACCACGCAATAGGCTTGCAGCTAGCAATACCCAGGCGGAACCGACAGCCCACCACAACCAAGGCCACGCCTGAGCGGTGCCACCTTCGCGCCAGAAAATCAAACAAAGCATGGCGCAGGCCACACCGCTAGCGCGCGCGGGCCAGCGGGGCAAAGCACATAGTCGCGCCCATTCCCACCCAGCAGCGCCCATCATCAAGGTGGTAAATAGGACAAAGGCCAGGGGGTCGTCCGCCCAAACCGCCGGAATCAAAACCGCCAGAAGCATCACAGCGGTGATGACGCGCTGCTTTAACACGGGCAGGCGGGGGAAAAAGCGCCACTGGCCATCCTGGCGCACATGGCTTGGGCTTTGGAGTCTGGGCCGTTCAACGCGTTGGTGGCCATCATCACGGCGCCTAAACGGCCATGATCTCTTGCTCTTTGGCGGCAACCAACTTGTCGACGTCTGCAATGTAGCGGTCAGTCAATTTTTGGATGTCCGCCTCGGAGCGTTTTTGGTCGTCTTCAGACACCTCTTTGTCTTTTTCTAATTTTTTGACCGCGTCATTGGCTTCGCGGCGTAAATTGCGTATGGCAATTTTGGCGTTCTCGCCTTCGCTCCGCACCACTTTCGTCAATTCTTTGCGGCGTTCTTCGGTCATCATGGGCATGGGTACTCGGATCAAGTCACCCATGGAAGCGGGATTCAAGCCCAGATCACTTTCGCGAATCGCTTTTTCTATCTTCGCACCCATACCCTTTTCCCAGGGCTGGATACCAATGGTGCGTGCATCGATCAAATTTAGGTTGGCCACCTGGCTCAGGGGGACCATGGAGCCGTAGTACTCTACCTGCACGGTATCGAGCAAGGCCGGGTTGGCACGCCCGGTACGCACCTTGGTCAGGGTATTTTTGAAATTGGCGATGGACTGGTCCATCTTGCCTTCCATATGGCCCCGGATGTCTGCGATCGTCATACTCGTCACTCCAAAATTTCAAACATGTACCAGCGTGCCCTCGTCTTCACCCATCACGACGCGCTTGAGGGCGCCGTGCTTGAAAATAGAGAAGACTTTGATCGGCAGCTTTTGATCACGGCACAGGGCAAAAGCGGCGGCATCCATGATGCCCAGATTTTGCTGCATGGCGCTGTCAAAAGTCAGGCTCGCGTAACGCTTGGCGGTAGGCACTTTTTTCGGGTCCGCATCGTAAACACCGTCCACCTTGGTGGCTTTGAGCACTATTTGCGCTCCGATTTCGGCTCCGCGCAAAGCGGCAGCGGTGTCGGTGGTAAAAAATGGATTACCGGTTCCCGCTGCAAAAATAACGACTTTGCCTTCTTCTAGGTATTGCAGCGCTTTGGGCCGAACATAGGGTTCAACCACTTGTTCAATACCGATGGCGGACATCACACGCGCCGTCAGGCCCGCTTTATTCATGGTGTCGCCCAGTGCCAAGGCGTTCATCACCGTAGCGAGCATGCCCATGTAGTCGGCGGTCGCGCGGTCCATACCCACGGACCCGCCGGCCACCCCACGGAAAATGTTACCCCCGCCAATCACCACCGCAAGCTGAACCCCTAGACGGGTGACATCGGCTATTTCGTCCACCATCCGCACAATAGTGTCGCGGTTGATGCCAAACTGGTCATCGCCCATCAAGGCCTCGCCGGACAGTTTCAACAAAATTCGACTGTAGGCGGGCTTTATCTGGGTCATATCAGCATCCGGGTGCGGAAGGTTAGTGAGTATTTTGACGCCGCCACGCGTCGATTCAATCAATGTCCAATGCGGGCATGGCGGCTTGGTGAAGTTTAGGCGCCTTGTTTAGCGGCGGCAACCTGGGCGGCCACTTCGGCAGCAAAATCGTCTACCCGCTTTTCGATGCCCTCGCCCACTACATAAAGCGTGAATCCATGTACGGTCGTGGCACAGCTTTTGAGCATTTGCTCCACGGTCTGCTTATCGTTCTTCACAAAGGTCTGGTTGAGCAATGAGACCTCTTTGAGATATTTCTGCACACCGCCTTCAATCCGTTTGGTCACAATTTCGGCCGACTGCACGGGTTTGCCCGCCGCCGTCGCGACGGCTGCATCTTCGGCTGCTTTGGCTGCCGCGACAGAACGCTCGCGCTCCACCAGCTCAGCAGGCACATCGGCACTGGACAAGGACACGGGCTTCATTGCGGCCACGTGCATGGCCACGTCCTTCGCGGCCACTGTATCGCCATCGAACTCCACCACCACACCGATACGGGTGCCGTGTAAATAGGAGGCCACTTTCGCACTTGATGCAAAACGCTTGAAGCGGCGAAACGTCATGTTTTCGCCGATTTTCCCGATCAGACCTTTGCGCACATCTTCCAATGTCGGGCCGAAGCCGTCCTGGCTAAAGGGCAAGCCCGCCAAGGCGGCCAAGTCTGCCGGATTGTGCTCGGCCACCAAATGGGCCGCAGCATTGGCCAAGGCCAAGAAGCTGTCATTCTTGGTCACGAAATCGGTTTCGCAATTGACTTCGATCATGGCGCTCGCCTGCGCCTGGCTCGCGATCGCAACCACGCCCTCTGCGGTGACGCGGGCAGCCGCTTTTCCAGCTTTGCTGCCCAATTTCACTCGCAATAGTTCTTCCGCCTTGACCATGTCGCCTTCAGCCTCAGTCAGGGCTTTTTTGCATTCCATCATGGGGGCATCGGTTTTGCCGCGCAGTTCGGCGACCATGCTTGCAGTAATTGCTGCCATTTCTTTACTCCGTAAACAAATTAATCGGTTTCTTTGCTAAAAAAAAGGGGCTAGCAAGCCCCCTTTGAAGGGTTGCAGGCGCGCTTAAGCAGCCTCATCAACCTCTACAAACTCGTCTTCACCCTCGGCCACGAC
>CANKNK010000120.1 GCA_947483455.1 Comamonadaceae bacterium
TCGCATTCCGGGTCCTGGTTGAACAAATTAATGGTCGGCGGGCACTTCTGGTGGTACAGAGCCAGCACGGTAAATACCGACTCCAGGCCGCCGGCACCACCCAGCAAATGCCCGGTCATGGATTTGGTGGAGCTGACCACGATGCGCTTGGCGTGTTCGCCCAAGGCTGCCTTGATCGCGTTGGTTTCATTGATATCGCCCAAGGGCGTGGACGTGCCATGCGCATTGAGGTAATCGATGTCTTGCGGATTGAGCGCCGCGTTACGCAAGGCACTGAGCATGGCACGGCGCGGGCCATCCATATTGGGCGCCGTCATGTGGCCCGCGTCGGCACTCATGCCAAAGCCTGCCAATTCGGCGTAGATGCGGGCGCCGCGTGCTTTGGCGTGTTCGTATTCTTCCAAAACCATCATGCCGCCACCCTCACCCAGCACGAAACCATCGCGGTCTTTGTCCCAGGGGCGCGAAGCCGTGGCCGGGTCGTCGTTGCGGGTACTCAGGGCCCGCATGGCGGCAAACCCCCCAACCCCGAGGTGGGAAACCGCAGCCTCCGATCCGCCTGCCACCATGACATCGGCATCTCCGTACTCAATCATGCGGCCGGCCTCGCCAATGCAGTGCAGGCCGGTCGTGCACGCAGTAGCAATCGCGATGTTGGGGCCTTTGAAGCCAAAGCGCATGGACACATGGCCGGCGGTCATATTGATAATTGAAGCGGGGACAAAAAACGGCGAGATGCGCCGTGGGCCCCGCGCGGTAAATTCAATGTTGGTGTGCTCAATCATCGGCAACCCGCCAATGCCCGAACCGATGACACAACCAATGCGCGTGGCTGCCTCTTCACCGAGTGCCTCACCGGTGGCCAGGCCGGAATCCGCTACGGCCTGCGCCGCTGCGACGATGCCGTAGTGGATAAAGGTATCCATGGCGCGCGCATCCTTGGGACTGATGTAGTGATCCAAGTCCAGGTCGCGCACCTCGCCAGCGATGCGGCAGGCAAATGCGCTTGCATCAAATTTGCTGATAAGGCCGATGCCAGATTTGCCCGCCAGCAGATTGGCCCAAGCCTGATCTACCGTATTGCCCACAGGGCTGACACAGCCCAAACCGGTAACGACTACACGACGACGGGACATACTCACCTGTATAAAACGTTGCGTCCATTAAAAACCGCGAAGCGGCTGTGCCGCCAGAGCCCTCGGGCGGCTGGAGGATAGGCCAGCTGCCTAGGCTTTTCCAACACCCGGCCGCACCGGCGGGTGTTGGACCCGGCCTATTAGGCCTTTTTATGGGTCATGGCGTAGTCCACAGCGTTTTGAACTGTGGTGATTTTTTCTGCGTCTTCGTCGGGGATTTCGATGCCGAATTCGTCTTCCAAGGCCATCACCAATTCCACCGTGTCCAGTGAATCAGCGCCCAAATCAGCCACAAAGGCTTTTTCGTTGGTGACCTGGGACTCTTCCACGCCGAGTTGCTCGGCGATGATTTTCTTGACACGTACTTCGATATCGCTCATGGGTTCCCTCTAAGGGTTGTGAAACAGTCCACAATTTTACCAGTGCGGGCGCTTGGTGCCCGCAGTGGCCGCCTTGCGGACACAAAGGCGTAACACTGGATACTACTTTACATATACATGCCGCCGTTAACGTGCAGTTCCTGGCCGGTCACATAAGCCGCTTGCGGCGAGGCCAGATAGACCACCGCATGCGCGATGTCAGCAGGCTGGCCCAAATGCCCCAAGGGGATCTGGGTTTGCAAGGTATTTTGCTGTTCCTGACTCAGGGCAGCGGTCATATCGGTCGCAATAAACCCCGGAGCGATGCAATTGACGGTAATCTGGCGCGAGCCCAATTCCCGGGCCAGGGCCCGGGTCATCCCCGCCACACCGGCTTTGGCGGCCGCGTAATTGGCCTGGCCCGGATTGCCGGAGGCGCCGACCACCGAGGTGATATTGATGATGCGACCATAGCGCTGTTTCATCATAGGCCGCATCACGGCCCGACTCATGCGAAATACGCCTTTCAGGTTGGCGTCAATCACCGCATCCCAATCCTCATCCTTCATGCGCATGGCCAGGTTATCGCGGGTGATGCCCGCGTTATTGACCAGCACCTGCAAACTGCCCTGTTCCTTGATCACCGCCTCCACCAGCGCATCACAAGCGGCGCCATCGGTCACGTTGAGTACCCGCCCCGTGCAGCCTTCATAAGCCTCCAACGCACGGCTGATGCTTTGGGCACCGGCCTCGGTGGTCGCCGTTCCGACGACACGCAGCCCTTTGCGGGCCAACTCCAATGCAATTGCCGCGCCGATACCACGAGAAGCCCCGGTCACCAAAGCCACTTGCCCTGCAAACTCCATAGAACTCATTGCAAACCCGCCTGTGTTTCGGCCAATGTGGCCGGATCAAAAACCGCAAAGGCCGTCAAAGAGGCATCAATGCGCTTAACCATGCCACTCAAGACCTTACCGGGCCCGCATTCCACCATATGCTCCAGACCCCGTGCTTTTAAAGAGTGCACGGTTTGCACCCAGCGCACGGGCCCAAAGGCCTGACGGTACAAAGCATCGCGAATCCGCTCGGGATCGGTCTCCACCGCCACGTCGATATTGTTCACCAATGGAATCTGCGGGCTGGCAATCGCAATTTGGTGCAGGCGTTCACGCAGTACCAATGCCGCCGGATGCATCAAAGCGCAATGGAAAGGCGCCGATACCGGCAGTAATAAGGCACGCTTTGCGCCCTGGGTTTTAAGCACTTCGCAGGCCTGCTCGACGGCCGCTTTGCTGCCGGAGATCACGGTCTGGGCGTTGTCGTTGAAATTAGCGGCTTCGACCACTTCGCCGCTTTCTGACGAATACCCTGCGGCCACCTCGGCACACAAAGCCGCCACCCGTGCCGGGTCCATACCCAAAATCGCTGCCATCGCGCCCTTTCCCACCGGCACTGCGTCCTGCATGGCCTGGCCGCGCAAACGCACCAGAGGAACCGCATCGGCCAGCGTCATAGCGCCCGCCGCCACCAGGGCGGCGTATTCCCCCAGAGAATGTCCGGCCACGGCCTGCGGCGCAACACCCACTTCGGCCATCCACACCCGGTAAGCGGCAACGCCAGCGACCAACATCACCGGTTGGGTATTGGTTGTTAGGGCTAGGGCTTCTTTGCTGCCCTCGCGGATCAGGGCGCCAAGGTCTTCATGCAAAGCCTGCGAGGCCTCCTCCAGCACCGCGCGCACCACCGGGTGATCGCCCCAGGCATCGAGCATGCCCACCGACTGGGAACCCTGGCCGGGAAAAACAAAAGCAAATGGTTTCATCGGTTCAAGCGCCTAAGTAATGAAAACAAAATGACAGGGAGCGCAGCGCGCAACCGCGCCAAGATTACAGTGTCAGCAACACCGCGCCCCAGGTAAACCCGCCGCCCACGCCTTCAAGCAACAGGGTTTGGCCCTTTTGGACACGTCCGCTGCGCACACCCACGTCGAGCGCCAGCGGTATCGAGGCGGCCGAGGTATTGCCATGCTGGCCCACCGTGAGGATGACGTTTTCCATGGGTAGTTTGAGCTTTTTGGCGGTGCTTTGAATGATGCGGATATTGGCCTGGTGTGGTACCAGCCAGTCGATATCTGCCTCGGTCTTGCCTGCCTTGGACAAAACTGCGCGGGCTGCGTCTTCGAGCACGCCTACGGCTAATTTAAATACTGCCTGTCCTGCCATTTTGAGCAAGGGAACTCCGCTCACCAGCCCGCCCTGCACATGGCCTGGCACGCACAACAAGTCTACGTGGCGCCCGTCGGCGTGTACATCCGTAGACAAAATGCCCGGGGTATCGGAGGCTTCCAGTACCACTGCACCGGCGCCGTCGCCAAAGAGCACGCAGGTGCCCCGGTCCTTGAAATCCAAGATACGGGAGAAAATTTCTGCCCCGACGACAAGCGCGCACCGGGCGCTGCCGGTCTTGATCAGCGCATCGGCCACCGTGAGCGCATAGACAAATCCGCTGCAAACCGCCTGGACATCAAAAGCTGCGCCGCCGATGGCGCCTAGTTTGCCTTGCAAAATACAGGCGGTGGACGGAAACACCATATCCGGCGTGGAGGTGGCGACGATGATGAGATCGACCTCACTGGCCGAGCGGCCCGCCGCTCGCAAAGCCTCTTGGCAGGCATGCACGGCCAAATCACTGGAAAACACCCCCTCGTCCGCAAAATGGCGGGCGCTGATGCCGCTGCGCTCGACGATCCATTCATCCGAGGTCTCAATACCGTCCTGCGCCAAGCGCGCCACCATATCGGCATTGCTCAGTCGCCTGGGCGGAAGATAGCTGCCGGTGCCCGTAATACGTGAATAGCTACTCATGAAAAATCCGGATCGGGAACTTAGCCCTGCGTAGGGGCGGGAACTTGCGCGTTGAGCAAAGGCGCTGCATGCGCAATACGCGTTCGCACGCGCTCTAACAAATTGTTCTGCACGGCATCATACGCCCGGCCCAAGGCACTGGAAAACGCCAATTCATCGGCTGAGCCATGGCTTTTAAACACCAGGCCGCGCAAACCCAGCAAGGCCACGCCGTTGTAGCGCCTATGGTCGATGCGCCGCTTGAGCGCGGACAACACCGGGGCTGACGCTAGCGCCGCCAGTTTGGTCAACAGGTTGCGCCCGTATTCCTCTTTGAGGAAACTCACAATCATGCCGGCCAGCCCCTCGCTGGTTTTGAGTGCGACGTTGCCAACAAAGCCGTCGCATACCACCAGGTTCACTGTGCCTTTGAAAATATCATTGCCTTCGACATTGCCGAAAAAATTCAGATCGCCGCTGGCCGCTGCAGCGCGCAGCAACTCGCCGGACTCTTTGATCGTCTCATTGCCCTTGATCAGTTCCGAACCAATGTTGAGCAAACCCACCGAAGGAGCGCTTACGCTGTCGGTCACTGACACCAGCGCCGAACCCATGACCGCAAACTGCAGCAAATGCAAGGGCGTGCAATCCACATTGGCACCCAAATCCAACACGGTTGTGGCATGGCCCTTGGCATTGGGAATTTGACCGGCTAGCGCTGGGCGTTCTATGCCTTCTAGCGTCTTGAGTACATAGCGGGCAATGGCCATGAGTGCGCCGGTGTTGCCGGCCGAGACCGCGGCCTGGGCCCGTCCATCGCGCACCTGTTCGATGGCAACGCGCATGGAGGAATCTTTTTTCTTGCGCAAGGCAATTTCAAGCGCATCGTCCATTTCCACCACCTCGCTGGCGAACACCTTGGTGATGCGGGGATGGGAAAAATCGGCCAAGGCCTGTGGCAAACCGACTACGAGCAATTGGGCGTCCGGATGCGAAGCCAGGAATTTGCGGCAGGCCGGCAGGGTGACCGCGGGTCCGAAATCCCCGCCCATACAGTCAACTGCAATGGTAATCATGCAGCGTACGTGGGGAAAAGAGGTTTCACGGGGATCAAGCGCTTGGACAATAAAAAAGCCCGAGGCTACAGGCCATGCAGCTTCGGGCTTGGGGCCGACCGCGCAGGTCAGGCTTCGGATTTGGTCTTGATGACTTTGCGGCCACGGTAAAAGCCGGTCGGGCTAATGTGGTGGCGCAAATGGATTTCGCCGGTGGTCGGCTCCACCGCAATACCGGGCACGACCAAGGCATTGTGCGAACGGTGCATACCGCGCTTGGAGGGGGATTTTTTGTTTTGCTGAACTGCCATGGTTGGCTCCTGGTCAAAGTGGCTGCAGGCGAGGCAGCTGAGTCGGTTAATCGAATGGTGCAA
>CANKNK010000121.1 GCA_947483455.1 Comamonadaceae bacterium
ACCGGGATGCAGGCGTAATTGGCAAAGGTGCCGGCATTGCCGAAAGAGGCGCCACCCGCCGCGCCGCGCGGCTCATACAAAGTCACCTGATGGCCCTCGCGCATCAGCCAATAGGCTGATGACAGCCCGACAAAGCCCGCGCCGATGACAGCTACTGCGGCCATCGGTGGTGCCCGTCTTTTTTGCGCACCAGTTGCATCACGAAAAACACCAACATGGGCTTACACGCAGCAGCGCGTCGCATCACCTTACCAGCGTACACCTAGGCGCTCAAAGGCCTTGCTGAGCACGAACAAGGGACCAACCAGCAGATATTGCACATCTTCGAAAAACGAGGGTTTCTTGCCCTCCAGGTGGTGGCCGATAAATTGAAAAATCCAGGCGACTACAAAAATGCCAATGCTGGCCGGGACCAGCACACCGGCCACGTTCATAGCGTCCACCAGCGCCAGCATCACCGAAGACAGCAGCAACATGCACAGTGTGAAAGGCCAGGACAAACGGGCGTAATAGACCAAGCTGCCAGCGATCAACACAAAAACCAGGGCCGGGTGCAGCGCAAACAATAAGCCATTGAGGCTGAACATGATGGCCGGTATCGCCACAAAATGAATCACTTCATTGACAGGGTGGGTATGGCTCAAGCCATAGTGCTGCAATAGCGTATCCACTTTGCGCTGGGGTGTGTCCATACTTTCTGGCAGCGGGGTTTGCATTGAGTCCATGGTATGCCTCCTAGGGTGAAAAATCCGAACTAGGATTTTAAAAATTGCTTGAGCCAAGCAACCGCCCGGCCTTGCATGCATTGTCCACCCCAGGACAACAAGGCGTGGCTGGCACCGGCATACAAAAATTGCAGCCTGCCAGGCTTGAGCGCGCGAAGCTTGGCGGGCTCTGATTGCATCATGGCATGTACATTGTGCGCCAGCACTTCACTGTCCTGCCAGACGTGAAAGACCTCCGGGTGACTGCTACTGCGTTCGAAGGCGTCAGTGGCCATGCCATCGCCCTGCACAGCCAAGCCACTGGGGCTTAGCCAGGCTGGCGCCGCACGGGCCAAGACCAAAATCGGCACATCACAGGCCAGACGTGCGCCACTGGCAAGCACCACGTCATCGCGCGTGAGCGACGCCACAGTTTCATACAGCACGGTGACACGCTGTTCGCGCAACAATTGCAACATGCGCTGGTGCAAAGCTTCGGGGTAGCCTTTGTCGCCCTCTTGCTGTGGCCCGATGACCCAGGTCACTGCGGCCGTGGGCATGCGTTGGCGCACGGCCAAGGCCAGTTCAAAACCTTCGGAGCCGGCGCCGATCACCGCCATACGTAGCGCGCGGGTACGTCCTAGGCCGCAGACCTTGGGCCATAAATTGGCAAAACCTTCCAATGGCGGCACGAACAAACCGTGTTCACGCGCGCCAGGCATGGCCGCTTCGATCGCCTCGCGGTGCGGTACCGGCCCGGTGTTGATAGAAAGCACGTCATAGCTGAGCGACTGGCCGTCATCGAGCAAGATGCTGCGCGAGACCGCATTGAGGCTTCGGCCCTGGCGCCCGGTCCATTGAACTTTGTCCTGTTGCAAGAGCGGCTCAAAATCGAGCATGCACTGGGCCAGCGGCACATCGTTGGCGACATAGCGCGCCAGTTTGCGCGGCACAAAGGTCTGGGTATGCTGGGTCAACACCGTGATCTGGACATGCGCCAGCGGCTGGCGCTTGAAATGCTCGAGCAAGCGGATATGGGCTGGCCCCATACCCCATAGGACCAAATGTTCGGGCCGCCGGTAAGGCCTGGCGGCCAGTTGGGCGCCTAGGGCAATAGCTTCTTCACCCGTCACCACAGAGTCTGCGGAGGGCGTCGGTAATTCTTCCGTCATACCCCTATTGTTCCACGAGCCTGATCGGCGTCCGAAAATCGGCCACTTCGCATACCCGTCCGATCAGCGCAGACTGCGCATAACCCTGCGCCCGCAAAGCCTGCAAACAGGCTTGCGCCTGATCCCAGGGCACGCTGGCAAGGAGGCCGCCAGCGGTTTGCGGATCAAAAAGCAATTCGCGGCGCAGGCGCTTGGCTTGGACAGCGGACAAGTCCGCATCGCCAGCGACCCGTTTGGCCGGCGCAGTGGTCCAAGCGCCAATGGCTGCTAGCTCGGCCGACGCGAAACCCGAACCTAGGCTTGTGCGCGGGCTGCTGGCAGGCCCCTGGCCTGCGTCCTGAATAGGCGCCCCCTCCCACCCGGCCACCGCCGAGCCTTGCTGGGCATTGCTGCTGTGCAAGGAACTGAAAATACCGGCCTGCATAGACGCCAAGGCACCTTCGAGCACCGGCAAAGACGCTATCTCCAATTGCGCGCCCAAGCGACGGGTTTGCAGCATTTCTACTAAGTGGCCCAGCAGGCCAAAACCGGTGACATCGGTACAGGCATGGGCGCCATACTGCGCCAGGGTATGGGCGGCGTTTTGGCTGGATTGGGCCATGGTGTCGAGCGCCGACTCGACCCAGCGACCACGCGCGAGACCCAAAGCATGGGCGGCAAACAAAGTGCCCGTGCCCAAGGGTTTTGTCAATAGCAAAGCGTCTCCGACCATCGCGCCCGACTTGCGCATTACTTGCACGGGCTGGCCCTGGGCGTCCAGGTCGACCAGGCCATTGATGGCAAAGCCCAGGGACAGCTCGGGCCCCTCGCCGCTATGGCCGCCCACCAAGGCGCAGCCTGCGGCATTGAGCACTTGCACTGCACCTGCCATGAGCTGCGACAACAAACTTTGCGTCTGCCGGTCCAGCCCCGGCGGCACCACGGCGATGGCCGTGGCAGTATGTGGCGTCGCGCCCATGGCAAAAATATCGCCCAGTGCATGGTTGGCCGCGATTTGACCAAAGCGATAAGGGTCGTCAATAAACGCCCGGAAAAAATCGACGGTTTGCACCTGCGCCTTGCCAAGAGGAATGCGCACCAGGGCCGCGTCATCGGGTGCGGACAAGCCAATCAACACATCCGGGCTGTCCAGCGTCTGCAAGCCCCCTAAGGCGCGGCCCAAAACACCGGCACCGACTTTGGCCGCGCAGCCGCCGCAGCGCATGGCCTGGGCCGCTTGCGCTTGGGCGCGCTCCTGCGCGTCCAGGTTCGCGATAGGTGCCAGTGCGTGCGCGCGCGCGTCGGCCGCCCTAGGCGCCATAGTGGCGATACCCAAGTCGGAAAAACGCTGCATAAAGCGCCGGTCTATGCCATCTTTCCAGCGCCAAACCCAAGCACCCGCAAAACCGAGCAGGCCGCGCGAGGCCACGGCATAGCGGTCGCCAGTGCTGATCAGTGCCAGCCAGTTTTGTTGGGGTCGGTAGGGCTTCAAGGGCAATCCGCATACGGCACGGCGCAAATTGCGCGCCAAGGGCATGCCCATGCGCACCGCAAATACACCGGCTTTTTCCAAAGGGCGTGGGCCGAAGGCGGCCACATCGCCACTGGCAAAAATGCGCGCGTCGGTCTGGCTCTGAAGAAAGGCATTGACGCGCACGCAGCCGTCGGCATCGAGCGCCAAACCGGTGGTGGCCAGCCAGCTCCCACCCGATGCCTGCGTCACCCAAAACACCGCGTCGGCATCCACCTGTTCCAGTGCATGCGCCACGTGCGGTGGGAGGCCTTGGCTTGCATTGCCAGATTCCTGTGCAGTGCGCAAGGCCCGGCTGGCGTCCTGCGCGTGCATCCATTGCACACCCGAGGCGCTAAGCGCCTGTACCCGCGCACCTACATAGACTTGTACACCGCGTGTTTGCAAGGTTTGCATAAAGCGTGCGCGCACACCGGCGTTGTGCGTAGGCAGTATGTCGGGCGAAGCAGAAAACAAGGAGAACTGCGGCGCTGCTATGCCAAGTGCTTGGCACTCGGTTTGCAAGCGGTATTGCATAGCCAAGAGCAGCTCCACCCCACCGGCGCCCGCGCCCACCACTGCAATGCGGCGGGGCCCCTGCCCGGCGCGCACGCTGGCAAGCAGTTGCAACCAGCGCGCGTTAAATGCTGCAATCGGTTTGACCGGTATCGCATGGTCGGTCGCACCCGGAACCTGCGCCACCTGCGGCGTAGAGCCGGTGTTGATGGCCAGGAGGTCGTAGTCCAGGGGTGGTCGCCCTTGCAGTAACACATGGCGCGCCTGGCGGTCTATACCTAGCACTTGCGCCCGCACAAAACGCGCGCCGGCAAAGGCACACAAACGCACCAGGTCCAGGTGGACTTCGTCATAGGTATAGTGCCCAGCCACATAACCGGGCAACATGCCGGAATACGGCGTGTGCGCGTCGGTACACACCAGGGTAATGCGCAAACCGGGCAAGGCCTGCATGCCAAAGGCTTTGAGCACCGCCACATGGCTATGCCCGCCGCCGACCAAGACCAGGTCGCGCAAGATAGGGCCGGAGTGTGCTTGCATAGCGCCCGATTGTGCCGCCCGCACGCCTACCCGCGCCGCCAGCGGTGCCAGCGCGCCAGCCAGGGCATGAGCGCTTGCGGCAAGTGCGCGCGCTGCCATTGTCCCGCCACCTGCTTGGCCGACTCGCTGAGTGTCGGATAGCTGTGGATGGTCGCCAATATCGCTTTCAAACCCAGGCCTTGGCGCATGGCCAGGACATAGGGCGCCAACAATTCGGCTGCATGCTCGCCGACGATACTGACACCGAGCAAGGTATCGCGCCCAGGCACGGTGAGCACTTTGACAAAACCGGCAGGCACTGCGCCAAGGGCTGCATCGCAGATCGCACGGTCTAGCCCCGCCAGTTCAAAACGGGTGGCTTCATACGCCAGGCCGCGTGCCTGCGCTTGCTGCTCATTGAGGCCCACGCGCGCCACTTGCGGCGCCACATACACCGCCGTGGGCAGCACGCTGTAGTCCGGACGCAGCGCGCCCCAACCCTCCAGCAAGGCATTGACCGCCGCATACCAGGCCTGGTGTGCAGCGGCGTGGGTAAATTGGTGCGGGCCCACCACATCTCCCGCGGCATAAATCGAAGGAATCAGGGTTTGCAAATAGGCATCGGTGTGCAAAGGCAAATCGCTCGCAATGCCCAAGTCCTCGAGGCCGAAACCACGCAGCCTGGCCTGGCGCCCGGTGGCACAGACCAGCAAATCGTAGGGGACTGCAAACTCGTCATCGGGCGCTGCTTGTAGGTCAGAATTTGCGCACGCTTCGCCCTGCGCCTTGGTGTGCCGGCGCAGCACCAGTAGTTTGTCGGCACCGGCATGCGCAGGCAAAGCCTCGCAGCGAATGACTTGGTGCGCGGTGAACACGCGCACGCCATCGGCGCTCAAGGCGGACTGCACCAAGGCGCTGACATCGGCATCCTCGCGCGTCAACAAAACAGGTGCTGCTTCAACCAGGCTGACTTGTGCACCCAGGCGTGCAAACGCTTGCGCCAATTCGCAGCCCACCGGCCCGCCACCGATGATGGCGATACGCCGGGGCAGCGCGGCCGATTGCTCCAAAGCATCCCACAAGGTATCGCTAGTCACATAGCCGCTGTGCTCTAGTCCCGCAATTTCGGGCACACGCGGCTGCGAACCGGTGGCCACAATGATGCTGCGTGCGCTGATGCGTTCGGGCGCCTGCCCGCTGCGGCGCAGCTCCACGGTCCAGGGATCGACGATGGTGGCATAGGCCTGCAACACATCCACCCCAAACGCACGGTAGCGCTCGGGGCTGTCGTGCGGTGCAATGGCGGCGATGATGCTGCGCACACGCTGCATCACCCATGCAAAGTCCACCTGCACCGGCCCGG
>CANKNK010000122.1 GCA_947483455.1 Comamonadaceae bacterium
CTGGCCTGCGGCAAGATGACCTTCTCGCCGTCAAAGCGCGGCTCTTCGATATCCACCAAGCGGTTAAACGGCGCGTACTTCTCGCGCGCAATACGCTCGCAGGTATCGAGCACCGCATCAAAGGTTTCGCGCGAATGATCCGCAAAACGCGCGCGGCTGCTGAGCTGCTCGGTGCGCAACCAATCGTGCAGTAAAAAATCGATGGTTGCGCGCAGCTTCACAACAGACGCCCTTTACAAGACTTCGAAAATACCCGCCGCACCCATGCCGCCACCAATACACATGGTGACGCACACACGCTTGGCGCCGCGGCGTTTGCCCTCGATCAAAGCGTGGCCGGTCAAGCGTTGGCCACTCATGCCAAAGGGATGGCCCACCGCAATCGCTCCACCATTGACATTGAGTTTGTCAGCCGGAATGCCCAGTTTGTCACGGCAATAAAGTACTTGCACGGCAAAGGCTTCGTTCAGCTCCCACAAGTCGATGTCGGCCACGGTCAGGCCCAGGCGCTTGAGCACCTTGGGCACTGCGTATACCGGGCCAATGCCCATTTCATCGGGTTCGCAACCGGCCACCGCAAAGCCCAGGAAACGGCCCAGGGGTTTGAGGCCTTTTTGCTCGGCAATTTTTTCGTGCATTACGACCACTGCACCAGCGCCATCGGACAACTGGCTGGCATTGCCGGCCGACACCAAACCGCCGGGCAGTGCAGAACGCAGATCTTTAATGCCCTCGTAGGTGGTACCAGCGCGGATGCCTTCGTCGTCGCTCACCGTCACTTGTTTGGTCATCATGCCCATGACTTTGTCGGCCACACCCATGGTGACTTTGATCGGAGCAATTTCGTCCTTGAACCAACCTTGCTCCAAAGCAGCCGACGCTTTTTGCTGGCTGGCCGCGCCATACTGGTCCATGGCTTCGCGGCTGATGTGGTAGCGCTTAGCCACTTGCTCAGCAGTTTGCAACATGGCCCAATAGACTTCGGGTTTGTTCTTTTGCAACCATGGATCGGCCAGCATATGCTTGTTCATTTCCTGCGCGGTGCAGGAAATGGCTTCCACGCCACCGGCCACGTAAATGTCGCCTTCATTGGCCAGGATGCGCTGCGCGGCGGTGGCAATGGTTTGCAAACCTGAAGAGCAAAAACGGTTGATCGTCATGCCCGAAACACTGACCGGGCAACCGGCACGAAGCGCAATCTGGCGCGCAATATTGGCACCGGTCGCACCCTCGGGCGTACCGCAGCCCATGATGACGTCATCGACCTCACCGGCCTCGATACCGGCGCGCTTGATCGCGTGCTCGACCACATGGCCGCCCATGGTGGCGCCATGGGTCATATTGAAGGCGCCTTTCCAGCTTTTGGTCAGGGGCGTGCGGGCGGTGGAAACAATTACTGCTGAAGTCATGGCGGTTCCTTAATTAAATGTCTTGCCTTCGGCTGCCAGGCGCGCCAGCAAGGGCGCGGGCTTCCAGAAATTGGCATCGTCCAAGGGGTTTTGGGCAAAGCGGTGCATGGCTTGCACGACGTTGAACAGGCCTACTTCGTCGGCGTACAACATAGGGCCGCCACGGTAGGGAGGGAAACCATAGCCAAAGATGTAGGCGATGTCGATATCGCTGGCCTTATTCGCGATGCCCTCTTCCAAAATATGCGCTGCTTCGTTGACCAGCGCGAACACCAGGCGCTGCACAATTTCCTCGTCACTGATTTTGCGCGGCGTGATGCCGTTGGCTGCGCGGTAGTCCTCGATCATCTTTTCTACTTCGGCGTTCGGTATCGCATCGCGCTTGCCGGGTTTGTAGTCGTACCAACCGGCACCGGTTTTTTGGCCGAAGCGGCCCTTTTCACACAACAAGTCTGCGGTTTTGCTGTACTTCATGGTGGCGCGCTCCACAGAGCGGCGTTTGCGGATAGCCCAGCCGATATCGTTACCCGCCAGATCGCCCATACGGAAGGGGCCCATGGCCATGCCGAATTTCTCCATGGCTTTGTCCACTTGCTGCGGGGTGCAGCCTTCATCGAGCAAAAAGCCACCTTGGCGACCATATTGCTCGATCATGCGGTTGCCGATAAAGCCGTCGCACACGCCCGAGACCACTGCGGTTTTGCGGATCTTCTTGGCGACGGCCATGGAGGTTGCCATCACGTCTTTGGCTGTTTTGGCGCCGCGCACCACTTCGAGCAGCTTCATCACATTGGCCGGACTGAAGAAATGCAGGCCCACCACGTCTTGCGGGCGCTGGGTAAAGGCGGCAATTTGGTTCACATCTAAAGTGGAGGTGTTGGAGGCCAAAATGGCGCCGGGCTTCATGACGCGGTCCAACTCTTTAAACACCTTTTCTTTGACGCCGATTTCTTCGAACACGGCTTCAATCGCCATATCGGTGCCGCTGAGCTCGTCATAACTCAAGGTCGTCGACAAAAGCGCCATGCGTTGCTCATATTTGTCTTGCTTGAGCTTGCCTTTTTTTACCTGGGCTTCGTAATTGCCGCGGATCGTGGCAACGCCTTTGTCCAGGGCTTCTTGCTTCATTTCCAACATCTTGACGCTGATGCCGGCATTCATGAAGTTCATGGCGATACCGCCGCCCATGGTGCCCGCGCCGATGATGGCAACGCTCTTGATCTCGCGCGGCTGGACGCTGGAATCGATATCAGGAATCTTGGAGGCTGCGCGCTCACCCAAGAACAAATGGCGCAAAGCGCGGCTCTCGGATGTCATCATCAAGTTGATGAAAATTTGGCGCTCGGTGGCCATGCCGTCTTCAAACTTTTTGGTCGCCGCTGCTTCCACCGCTTCAATGCACTTGATGGGTGCTGGATAGTTTTTAGACATGGCGCCCACCATATTGCGGGCAAACTGGAAATAGGCGTCACCCAGCGGGTGCTTGCAAGGCAGGTCACGCACCAGGGGCAGCGGACGGGTTGCAGCCACCGAGCGCGCGAACGCTAAAGCCTCCTCAGCCAGGCTTTCGGCAGACTTGGATAACTTATCGAACAGCTTTTGTCCCGGCAACATTGCCAGCATTTCACTCTTGATGGCCTCGCCGGAGACCACCATATTGAGTCCCGCCTCGACCCCCAAAACACGCGGCAGGCGCTGGGTGCCCCCCGCGCCGGGCAGCAGTCCTAATTTGACTTCCGGCAGCGCAATGCTGGCGCCAGGCGCTGCGATGCGGTAGTGGCAACCCAGTGCCAATTCCAAGCCGCCGCCCATGGCCACCGAATGGATGGCCGCGATAACCGGCTTGGTGGATTTTTCCAGCAACAGGATGACGCTGTTGAGGTTGGGCTCCATCATGGCCTTGGACGAGCCAAACTCGCGGATGTCAGCGCCACCCGAAAACGCTTTGCCAGCGCCGGTAATGATGATGGCTTGTACCGCCGCATCGGCTAAGGCCTTGGCCATGCCGTCGGCAATGCCAACCCGTGTGGCATGCCCCAGACCGTTGACCGGAGGGTTGTCGAGCGTGATAAGAGCGATATCGCCCTGAACTTGGTAATGCGCTGTCATGCTGGCTTTCCTTGTGAAGATGCGGCAGTGGGAAGACGGAGAGACAAAATAGAACGACCGTTCTTTTTTGCAAATTGTAGGGCTTTTTGCGTCTGGGGCGGTACATTTTGTCCCAACTGGGACAAGGGCTTGTTCATACCTCCAACCACTCTTTGCGGACCGCCGCATTGGCTTTGAGTGCCTCGGGCGTGCCCTCAAACACCACGCCACCATGGCCCATCACCAGGCAGCGGTCGGAAATTTGCATCGCAATCGTGAGCTTTTGCTCAATCAGCAGTACCGACAGTCCCCGCGCGCGCAATGCCTGCAAAAACCCGGCGACCAGTTCCACAATCTTGGGCGCAAGGCCTTCAGTGGGTTCGTCGATGATCACCAGGTCCGGGTCGCCCATCAGGGTGCGGCACAGCGTCAGCATTTGTTGCTCGCCACCGGACAGCACGCCGGCCTCTACGTGCGCACGCTCGCGCAAGCGCGGGAACAAGGTGTACATATCCTCAAAGGTCCAGCGAGGATGTTTACGGCCTGATTTCTCGCCCAACATCAGGTTTTGATGTACGGTCAGGCGCGGAAAAATATCGCGGTTCTCGGGTACATAACCGATGCCTAACTGGGCGATTTGGAAAGGCTTTTTGCCAAGTACCTCTTGGCCTTTCCACTGCACCGAACCCTGCGCATCGACCAGACCCATGATGGCTTTGGCGGTAGTGGAGCGGCCCGAGCCATTGCGCCCCAGCAGCGCCAAAATTTCACCATTGCCCACTTGAAAATCCACGCCGTGCAGCACATGGCTTTTGCCATAAAAAGCATGAAGTCCTTGTATGCGCAACATGCCTAGGGCCCCCGCTTGTTTGCGTCGACCTGGGCATCGGCCACTGCCGAACCAAGATAAGCCTCTTGCACACGGGGATCCGCGCGCACTGCCTCTGGCGTGTCAAAAGCAATCACTTCGCCGTAAACCAGGACGGCAATTTTGTCTGCCAGACCAAAAACCACGCCCATATCGTGCTCCACCGTCAGCAAGGTTTTGCCCTCGGTAGCCTCGCGGATGAGGGCCACAAAATGGCTGGTTTCGCTGGCGCTCATCCCGGCGGTGGGCTCGTCGAGCAAAATCACATTGGCACCACCGCCAATGGTGATGCCCACTTCCAGGGCGCGCTGCTCGGCATAGGTCAGGTCCATGGCCAACACGTCGCGCTTGCGCGCCAGCCCAATACGCGCCATCAGCGCCAGGGCAGCGGCATTGGCATCGTGCATATCGGCCAAAAAACGCCAGAAGCTGTAGCCATAGCCCAAGCTCCAGAGTACGCTGCAGCGCAGGTTTTCAAACACGCTGAGTTTTGGAAAAATATTGGTGATCTGGAAACTGCGCGACAAGCCCAGTCGGTTGATCTCAAAAGGTTTTTTGCCTTGTATCGATTGCCCATGCAACAGAATGTCGCCGCCGCTTAAGGGGATACGCCCGCTGATCAGATTGAACAGTGTGGACTTACCCGCTCCGTTGGGCCCGATGATGGCCACCCGCTCACCCGACTGCACCACCAGGTCGGTACCGCGAATAATCTCGGTATTGCCAAAACTCTTGCGCACAGCACGCAATTGCAAAGCGGGTGCCAACTTAGGGCCGGTCATGGCGTCATGGCGGCGCGCAAGCGCTCGTCCTCCATGCTTTGGTGCACCGCATCCCATTGCAGCGCGAAGCGGCGGCGCGACCACTCAAACCCCAACACGCCAAGGGCCAGATAGACCAGCAAGCCAGACCAATGCACAGCAGACGAAGTATCCAAGCCCATACCTAAGAAACGGAGCACCGGGCCCATCGCAGCATCGAGTTGGCGGTGGTACACCATTTCCACGAGCGCAGAAAAGCCCAGCGCACACACGCAGACGCTCAGGGCAAGCCCACTGTAGACCGGCAGCAAGGCGCGCATCTTGCCCTGACGTGCTACGCGCAGATTGAGCATGATCAGGCTGGCCAAGCCGCCCGGCGCATACATCACCATGAGCATGAAAACCGCACCCAGGTAAAGCAACCAGGCCTTGGTCAGTTCACTGAGCATGACAAAGGCCAGCACCATCAATACCGCACCAAGCATGGGACCAAAAAAGAAGGTGGCGCCGCCTAAAAATGTAAACAGCAGGTAGGCGCCGGAACGGGCTGCGCCCACGACCTCGGCGTTGACAATCTCAAAGTTTAAAGCCCCGAGGCCTCCCGATATCCCGGCAAAAAACCCGGCAATGATGAA
>CANKNK010000123.1 GCA_947483455.1 Comamonadaceae bacterium
ACGATCGCGATGAGCAAGACCAGACCGGCCAGCAGTGTTTTTTGCAGGGATTGCAATATTTGGCTCATGAGCAAAACTCCAAAAAAATGATTCAGCGAAGCGTCGGATATTAACCGCTGCCATGGACTAGCGCAAAAAAGCTGCGCTTTTGCCGACAGCGCCAGCCGCCGACCCGCTTCACGGGCCTAGGGGCGCCGCGCTCAGCGCGACGGGCGCTCACTACAATCTTTGCACCGCCTTTGTTGGAGCGTTGTGCCATGGAGCCGAGTCAACCATCAGCTATGCGGGACTTCTCACCCCTTTGTCCTGTGGAAACGCGCCGCTATGCTTGAAGCCCTTTTCCTGCTGTACTTTTTGGTGCTGCTGGGCACTTTGGTGTTCAAAAGCCGCATCGTGACGGGCCCTTGGCTCTTTTTGCTGCGGGCCTTTTTCCCAAATTGGAAGTTTTTTCACGCCACGGGCAACGTGCCGCATCTGTATGCCCGCTGGGCACTGCCACCTAAGGCGCCCACAGAGCCGCTTCAATGGTCGGATTGGATTCACGTCTTCCCACGCCGCCCGCGACGCTTGCGGCACCTGTTCCACAACGCCGATACCAACCTGTCCCTGGTGCAGCAAAACCTGGTGGAGCATCTGGCTGCGGACCTCAACCATATGGCCGCAGACGCGGACGCGCGCGCCCTGGTCAGTTACCAACTGGTTTCGCGCCTGGTATGCCAAAGCCTACAAGCCCAGCAAGCGGATTGCACGCACGGGCAATTTGAAGTGCGCATGGTGCTGGACGGGCCCACGGGCTTCATTCAAGAGGACACCATGATGCGCTCGCCGGTGCTTGCATGCCGGTAAGCAGCGCGGCCCGTCTGCTAGAGGTCTTGCTGGCCGTGAGCATGCTGTTGCAAACGCTGGAATATTTGCGCATTCGCCACGCCTTCTCGTTAACGGGCTTGTGGGCCTGGCCGGTGCAGCGCGCCGACATTCCGACAGGCCCAGTGCAAAAGCTTTTGGACCTGCTTTTTGCAGACCGAGCCATGCATGGGCACTTACTGCTCAGGTTGCCGGTTTTGCTATGGCTAGCCTGGCATGGCAGTGATCTGGCGCTGGCCCTGTTTCTTTTTGTGAGCCATGTGCTGATGCTTATCCGCTGGCGTGGCGCGTTTAACGGCGGCAGTGATTTCATGACGCTGGTGGTGCTGACTGGTTTGCTGTTGGCGCAGTTGGTTCAACTGGGCGGTGACCCGCATTTGGCTTGGCGCGCGGGCCTGTGGTACATCTGTTTGCAATCGATCACTTCGTACTTTATGTCCGGCTGGGTCAAGCTGATGCAAGCCGAATGGCGCAACGGCCATGCCATGACTATTTTTCTCAATGCCGCTATTTACGGGCCACTGCCCGCGGGCAGTTTCTTGCGCAATCCCTGGGTGGCGCGACTGGGCGCCTGGGCCTTTATTGGCTGGGAGTGCGCTGCGCCCCTGGCTCTGCTGCACCCCTTGGTGGCTTTGGTTTTTTGTACGATCGCGCTATTGTTTCATTTCCTGGTTTTTTGGTTTTTCGGATTGAATCGTTTTTTTTGGGCCTGGCTGGTCACATTTCCGGCCATACTTGCATGTTCGGCGCAGCGGGTTTTTTGGTAGCTAGGGCCACCGTCGCAAGCACCTGTCCGCGCGACACCGGCGCATGCCGCCTATGCACCACGTATAAGGACATACTATGTTGGAGTGTTTGATTGTTGGAGACGGCATCGCAGCGGGCTTGGCCGAGTTGCGCCCGGAATGCAAAACCTATAGCAAGGAAGGACTGAGTTCCCAAAAATGGAACAAAGAGTTCATGAAGAAGACGCCGCTCATCGCCAAGCGCGTCATCATCAGCCTCGGCTCGTACGACCATTTTTATGTGTTTACCGAAACCGAATTGCGCGTACTGCGCAAGCTGACCGAAGCGGGCAAGGTGTATTGGGTGCTGCCCGCGGGCAACGACCCTAAATACCAGGTGGACATCAGCAAAACGCAAAACATCATCCGGCGTATTGCGCAAGAAAACGAGGACATTGTGCTACCCATCAGTCGCACCGAAGATGATGGGATCACCCCCAACGACACCGGCTACAAAATGTTGGCCGATCGCACTAAAAAATAAGCTTTCTGCGCCTGCGCCAGACCACCAGGGCCAGCACCATGCCCGTCAGCGCCAAGCACCAGGGCCAGGCCGCACGCAGTTTGGGCAGCAGGTAGTGGTCAATGGCATAGTGCAGACCGGCTTTTTGGAGGTCAAAGCCCTCGGGCACCGGTAACACGCCATAGTCTTGGGCATATTGATCGTAGGCGGCCCGCAGCTTGGCAAAGACCACGGGCTCGGCGGACTGCAAATCCCGTGTTTCGCCCGGGTCTTGGTGTAAGTTGAACAAACGCCACCGGCCGTCGCCCAGCGGCGCAATGTTTTTCACCAGCTTGTAATCGCCCAAAAAAAGCGCGGCACTCCCGGCTAATTCATAGCCCAGGGCTTCGTCAGGCCGGTAGGCGTAGTTGGCTTTGCCTTGAAGCAAAGGCAAGAGGCTGTGCCCGCTTAAGGCCTGTACGCTGCGGCCCGCGTATTGCCCCTGGTGCGGCACGATACCAGCGGCGTCAAGCAAGGTGGGCACGATGTCGTTGACATGCGTCAGAGCCGAGACCAGGGCCCCCGAGACCACGCCCGGTAGGCCCGAGACAATTAAAGGGACGCGCAATCCACCTTCGCTAGCAAAGTATTTGTAGCCTTGCAATGGACCTACGGTGGCGCTGGCCCAGCTTGGCCCGTTGGCCGAAAACGTACCCTTGCCACCGAGCGGCTCCACATCCACCTGGTAGTTCATCCGTACCCAAGCGTTGGCGCTGGGGATATTGAATGGGTCCGCCGGATCGGAACCGTTGTCAGACAAGAATACGAATACCGTGTTGTCGTACTGCCCGCTGGATTGAAGGTGCTGCACCAGACGGCCCACTTCTGCGTCCATGGCCTCGGCCATGCCGGCATAAACCTCCATCCGGCGCGCCTGCTGGCGCTGCTTCTCAGGCGTCAGACTATTCCAATCTACGGTGCTGGGCAGCGTGGCCAAGGGCATGCCTGGCGGCATCATTCCTGTGCGAATAGCGCCGTCGCGGCGGGCCTGACGTAAAGCCGTCCAGCCCTGGTCATAACGCCCACGGTATTTGGCAACGAACTGCGCAGGGGCCTGGATGGGAATATGGTTAGCCTGAAAACCGATATAGGCCATAAATGGCTTGCCATCGGCCGCCTGTTCGCGGATGTAGCCTATGGTCTTATCGACAAAGAATCGTGAAGAGTAAAAGTCCTTAGGAAGCTGGGCCTGCCGGTCTTGCTCAAACCAATAGGTTTTGTCGTAGAGCATCATGTAGGGCCGGTTTTCCCAGTTGTCGGTGCCGCTGTCCGCTTGGATAAACGAACGCTCGAAACCACGCCTGCCAGGCAGGTTTTCGGGCTCCTTACCCACATGCCATTTCCCGGCGATGTAGGTGTGGTAACCGGCGTCGCGCAGCATGGTGGCCAGGGTGACGGTATCGGGCGCCAACACGCCGGCATAGCCCGGTTTTCCCTCCTGTTCGGGCGGCGTCGTCTCGGGCATATTGCCCACCCCGTTGCGGTGGTGGTCCACACCGGTTAGCAGCATGGCACGCGTAGGCGAACAGGTGGCGGCCACGTGAAAATTGGAAAAACGGCTGCCCCTGGCCGCCAGGGCATCGAGATGCGGTGTAGCGATTTCGCCGCCAAACGCACCCACATCGCTAAAGCCCCAATCGTCCGCAACCAAAATAACGATATTGGGACGCCCTTTGTTAGCCGCCTCGGCACCGGGCAGCAAGCAGGCGCATAAGCCCAGGTGCAACGCGAGGGCGCGCCAAAAGAGGTTTGTTTGCCGTATCACAAGCCTTGATTCCGGGGGATGGATGAAGGCGATATTGTCGACGATGGGCGTGCGCTCTTTTGGCGCAGTTCAACAACCAAACCTGGTAGCACCTCACGAACGTAATGCCGGGCTCCAATTCGACGGCGTGAAGATCGATGCAGTCTGGCCGGTACGGGCCAGCATGCATTGACTTGCATGGCATTTAGCAAATCATTGTCCGACGGGCCCGAACCCAATACAGCCTATACGATTTCTTGCAGTTGCAGCAAGCTATCCATGGCTATATTTGTAAGCTCACAGCGGGACGTATTGGGCAGAAGTGCACTCAAAGTTTGATGCATTTGAACAAGGCGCGGGTCGCCGTCCTTCGCATCGTCAGTTGTGTCATTGATGCAAAAGAAGTCTAGGCTTCCAAACAATTTTTTGAGATGCCTGAGAGATTGTGACTCTAAATTTTGTCCAGTCGCGATGTACAAATGCGAGTGGTCAATTGTTTTGGCAAAACCATGCGCCAAGGCCCAGCGCAATACAAAATCCGAGATGATTGTCGGCTTATTCCATGTTCGAAAGACCGTCGACCTGACCCGCTCAAACAAATCTGGCGCATCGCGTTCAATTTCGAACATCATGGACTTCAACATGGGCCTTGGAGAATGCGAAAAGGTTCGGGGCGTATGTTGGTACTGCAGGTCCATCTTTCCAGCCAAGGAGTTGGAGCGCCCGTTCACTTGGTCTGATTTTTCTTGAAGCCAATGTTTGGACAGGCGACTGGCATTTTCAAGGGATGTCGATTCAGCCAGCAACTTATCGCCCTGCACCTCAGGCTCATCAGACCACGAGACATAGATACCATTTTCAAAAAACCAATTTTCCAAACAGACAGGTGCCCCAAAGAACACATCGTCATTGAAATAAAAGTAGCGTTCTGAAAGCCCTGGAATGTGATGAATATAAGACTCTATATTTCCCGAGTCGAATATAGGCAAGGCTGAGTCAGGAATCAGTTGACGATGATCGATAAGGGTAATTTGATCTGACGCTTGGAACCAACCGGGCACTTGCCCATCGGTGACGATATAAATGTGGCCGTGATCAGGAAAGAACTTTTCAAGTGCGCGCAAACTGAATCGCAACTCGTCGTTGTCGCGGTACCGTCCTTCGACATCGCCAAACTTGGCAACACTTAAGTTGCCACTGGCTTGTAATTTTTGGGCATGTTTTTGTCGCTTAGCGCGCCACTCACCGTCGTTGCCATTGACCCAGAGGTAGACGATGTCAATGGCCGTGCTTAAAGTCTTTGAGAATTGATACAAAATGAAACAAATCGGACATGTGAGTGCAATGAAACCACTTATATATTTGTGCTGACTGCGCGAGTTTTACAGGGACTTCAATTAATTGGGTTCTGCGGTTCAAATGAAAAGGGCTTGCAAGAAAACTTGCAAGCCCTTCGGATTTTGGGGTGGCTGATGGGGCTCGAACCCACGACAACAGGAATCACAATCCTGGACTCTACCAACTGAGCTACAGCCACCGTAAAGAGCAATTATAAACTGGCCTCGACTTGGCAAGGCTGCGCCGCAAGCTTTACTCAGCCGTAGCGAGCGCGGCGCTAGCGGCGGCTTGGGGTTTGGCTATTTTTATCTGCACCTTGAAGCGCTTTTTCAAGACTTCATAGTAGGCGTCCCACTCGGCGCCCGCCAACCAACGTGCCATTTGGCCGCGCTCCTGATCGGCAACAGCGGGCGGCGGCGCATTACGGGCTAAGACCTTGTTGACGCGGGCCACGGCATAGCCTTGCGCACCCAGGTCCACGCCCAGCCAGA
>CANKNK010000124.1 GCA_947483455.1 Comamonadaceae bacterium
CTCCCTCTTTCTTCTGGGAAGATGTTTTCAGCATGTTGGTGCTGGCCCTGCATAGCGCCTATTTGGTGGCCATGTTCAAGGGCTTGCTGCCCAGCCAAGAACTGATGTATTTGGCCCTGGCAGCCTATGCCACCTATGTCATCAACGCCGGCCAATTCATTTTGAAACTGCGCGCCGCGCGCCTGGACCAGGAAGCCCGTCTGCGGGAGGCGGCAGCGTCCCGCACGCATTCTCATTGGCTGGGGGCCGCGGCATGAGCACCGTCGCGTTCCCCATCCCCGTCAAAGCCGCAGGCGGCTGCAGCGATGCGCCCGTGCTGCGCGAGCGCGGGCAGCACGAAGTGTTTTGCGGCCTGACCGGGATCATCTGGCTGCACCGCAAAATCCAAGATGCGTTTTTTCTGGTCGTCGGCTCGCGCACCTGTGCCCACCTCATCCAGTCCGCCGCAGGGGTCATGATTTTTGCCGAGCCGCGCTTTGCCACGGCCATCATCGACGAGCGTGATTTGGCCGGGCTGGCCGATGCCAATACCGAGCTTGACCGCGTGGTGGGCCAATTGCTGGCGCGCCGCCCCGAAATCAAATTGCTGTTTTTGGTGGGTTCCTGCCCCTCCGAAGTCATCAAGCTCGATTTGTCGCGCGCCGCGTCGCGCCTCTCGGCGCAGCATTCGCCTTCGGTGCGCGTACTCAATTACTCGGGCAGCGGCATCGAAACCACGTTCACCCAGGGCGAAGACGCCTGCCTGACCTCCATGGTGCCCGAATTACCAGCGCAAGCGGCCGATGCGCAGCAAGAGCTGATGGTGGTCGGCACCCTGGCCGATGTGGTGGAAGACCAATTTATCCGCCTGTTTACCCACATGGGCATAGAGCGTGTGCGCTTTTTCCCGCCGCGCCGCGCTGCGGACCAGGCGCCTGTCGGCCCCCATACCCGTTTATTGCTCGCGCAACCCTTTTTGGCCGATACCGCTCGTGCCTTGCAAGCGCGCGGCGCGCAGTTATTGTCCGCCCCCTTTCCCCTGGGCATTGAGGGCACTACCGCTTGGCTGCAAGCCGCTGCCACGGCCTTTGGCGTGCCTTCCTCGCGCTTTGAATCCGCCGTCTCGGCACCCACCGCCCGCGCCACTGCCGCCTTGGGCCGCGCCCGATTGCACCTTGAGGGAAAAAGCATTTTCTTCTTTCCTGACTCGCAGCTCGAAATTCCGCTGGCGCGTTTTCTGGCACGTGAGCTGGGTATGCGCTTACTGGAAGTGGGCACGCCGTATTTACACCGCCAGCACATGGCCCAGGAGTTGGCGCTGCTGCCCGAAGGCACATTCCTTTCGGAAGGCCAACACGTGGAAAACCAGTTAGATCGTTGCCGCGCCGCGCACCCGGACTTGGTGGTTTGCGGCCTGGGCCTGGCCAACCCGCTGGAGTCCGAGGGCATGACGACCAAATGGGCCATCGAATTGGTGTTCACACCTATTCAAGGCTTTGACCAAGCCGGCGACTTGGCCGAACTATTTACCCGTCCGCTGGTGCGCCGTATGCGCCTGGCGGCCTAGAGAAAGCGCAGCATGCAACTGACCCTGTGGACTTACGAAGGACCGCCCCATGTGGGCGCCATGCGTATTGCCACGGCCATGGAGGGCGTGCATTACGTGCTGCATGCGCCTCAGGGCGATACTTACGCAGACCTGCTGTTCACCATGATCGAGCGCCTGCAAAAGCGCCCGCCTGTCACCTACACCACCTTCCAGGCGCGTGACTTGGGTGGCGATACCGCAGAGCTCTTCAAAACTGCCGCGCGTCAGGCCTTCGAGCGCTTTGCGCCGCAAGCCATGCTGGTGGGTTCGTCTTGTACCGCCGAGCTGATTCAGGACGATCCCGGCGGCTTGTGCAAAGCCTTGGATCTGCCGGTGCCGGTCGTGGCTTTGGAGTTGCCTTCTTACCAACGCAAAGAAAACTGGGGCGCCTCCGAAACCTTTTACCAACTGGTGCGCCATTTGTCCAAACCTCGCAGCCAAGCGCCGCAAGAAGGGCGCGTTCCCAGCTGCAATATTTTGGGCCCCAGCGCCTTGGGCTTTCGCCACCGCGACGACCTCACCGAAATTCGCAAACTGCTCACCGACATGGGCATCGCCATCAACGTGGTCGCCCCGCAGAGCGCCACCCCGGCGGACTTGGCCCGTCTGGCAGACGCTGATTTCAACGTCGTGCTCTACCCGGAAATCGCCAGGCTCAGCGCGCAATGGTTGGAGCGCAGCTACGGCCAAGCCTTTACCAAAACCATCCCCATCGGCGTCGGCGCCACGCGTGCTTTTGTGCGCGAAGTCGCGGGCCTGGCCGGCCTAGACCCTGATGTAGCTTTGGCCAAGGTAAATTCTCGCGCGCAGTGGTATGCCCGCTCGGTCGATTCCACCTACCTCACCGGCAAACGTGTATTCGTGTTCGGTGATGCCACGCATGCCGTGGCGGCGGCCAAAGTGGCTGCCGAGGAAATGGGTTTTGCGGTCGTCGGCATAGGCACCTACAGCCGCGAATTTGCGCGCGAAGTGCGCGACGCCGCCAAGCTCTATGGTGTCGAGGCGCTGATCAGCGACGACTACCTGGAAATCGAATCGCGCATTGCGGAGCTGCAGCCCGAGCTGGTGCTGGGCACGCAAATGGAGCGCCACATCGCCAAGCGCCTGGGCGTGCCTTGCGCGGTGATATCTGCCCCGGTACATGTGCAGGATTTTCCGGCCCGCTATGCGCCGCAAATGGGCTTTGAGGGCGCCAACGTCCTGTTTGACACCTGGGTCCATCCGCTGATGATGGGGCTGGAAGAACACCTGATCGGCATGTTCCGTGGCGATTCCGAATTCCATGAAGACGCCGCGCCATCCCACCTAGGCGGCGCTGCGCGCATGCAGCCTGCGCCCAAGCCTGTGGTGGTCGCGATCGAGGCGGCGTCACCAACCGCGCAAGAAGCGGTCACGCTGACCGTGGCCGCTGACAAAACCAACACCGGCGGAGCCTGCACCTGGGACGCTGGTGCCGAGAAAGAACTAAAAAAAATACCGTTCTTCGTGCGCGGCAAAGCCCGGCGAAATACCGAACGCTACGCATCCGAGCGCGGCCTATCGGTAATTACGGTGGAGACCCTCTATGACGCTAAAGCTTACTTCGCCCGGTAAAGCCGCAGCGCTGCGCAACACCACCCCGATCAAGGTGGTGATTGTGACCATGGACACGCATCTGGCCAGCTCGGTCAACCGCGCGCGGCATACCCTGGGCCGCGAGTTTCCAGGCCTATCGCTCAGCCTGCACGCCGCATCCGAATACGCCGGCAACGAGGCCTTAATTGCACGCTGCAAAGCCGATATCGCGCAGGCCGACATCGTCGTGGCAGGTATGTTGTTTTTGGAAGACCACTTCCTGCCCATCCTGGATGACTTGCGTCAGCGCCGCATGCAGTGCGACGCCATGATTTGCATGGCCAGCGCCACCGAGGTGACGCAGCTCACGCGCTTGGGACAATTCGACATGGGCAAGCCCGCTAGCGGCCCCATGGCCTTGCTCAAGAAACTGCGCGGCAGCAAAGAAAAAGCCGCTACCGGGGGCGCCGCGCAAATGAAAATGCTTCGGCGCTTGCCGCAAATACTGCGCTTTATTCCTGGCACTGCGCAAGATGTGCGCTCCTACTTCCTGACCATGCAATATTGGCTAGGTGGTTCGGACGACAACGTGCTAAACCTGCTGCGACACGTCATCGACCGGGGCGCAGATGGTCCGCGCAAAGTCTTGCGTGGTACGGTCAAAGTCGCGCCTCCGGTGGACTACCCGGAAGTCGGTGTCTACCACCCGCGCATGGCCGGACGCTTTAGCGAAGATGTACACGTGCTGCCGCGTCCCGAAGGCCTGCCTGCGCGTGGCACCGTAGGCATTTTGCTGATGCGTTCGTACTTGCTTGCAGGCAATGCCGGGCATTACGACGGCGTGATTGCCGCGCTCGAAGCACGCGGTCTGCGCGTCATTCCAGCTTTTGCGGCGGGCTTGGATTCGCGGCCTGCGATAGAAGCTTTTTTCATGAAAAACGGCCAACCGGTGATAGACGCCGTGGTATCACTCACCGGTTTCTCGCTGGTTGGTGGTCCGGCCTACAACGACGCCAAAGCGGCCGAAGAAGTACTGGCCCAGCTCGACGTGCCCTATGTCGCTGCGCATCCCGTAGAGTTTCAAACCCTGGACCAATGGGGCGGCTCCGACCGCGGCCTGTTGCCGGTGGAAAGCACCATCATGGTGGCCATTCCTGAGCTCGATGGCGCCACAAGCCCTATGGTTTTCGGTGGGCGCCCTGGTGCGCCCGGTGTCACCTGCACCGGCTGCCACCATGCCTGTACCTTTGGGCCTAGTACCAGCGCGCAAGACATGCACTCCTGCCCTGAGCGCGCCCTGATGCTCGCCGCCCGCGTGAGCAAACTGGTGGCGCTAAAACGCAGCCAACGCCAGGAGCGCAAGGTCGCCGTCGTCTTGTTTAATTTCCCGCCCAATGCCGGCAATATCGGTACGGCCGCATTTTTGGCGGTGTTTGAATCGCTGTGGTACACCTTGGCGGGCATGAAGGCCCAGGGTTACCAAGTGGATATGCCGGACTCGGTCGACGCCCTGCGCGATGCCTTGTTACACGGCAATGCCATGCAATACGGCGCTGATGCCAATGTGCACACACTCATCAGCGCCGATGACCATGTCAAGCGCGAGCGCTGGCTCAAGGAGATCGAGGCGCAGTGGGGTCCGGCGCCGGGCCGCCAGCTCAGCAACGGCAGCTCTATTTTTGTGCTGGGCAAGCAATTTGGCAATGTGCTGGTAAGCGTACAGCCTTCGTTTGGTTACGAAGGCGACCCCATGCGCTTGCTGTTCGAAAAAGGCCTAGCTCCCACGCATGCCTTCTCGGCCTTTTACCGCTACCTGCGGGAAGACTTTGCAGCCCATGCAGTGCTGCACTTTGGCACCCACGGCGCGCTCGAATTTATGCCAGGCAAGCAAACCGGCATGGGTGGCAGTTGCTGGCCGGACCGCCTGATTGACGATCTGCCCAATGTGTATTTCTACGCCTCCAACAACCCATCCGAAGGCGCGATCGCCAAACGCCGCTCTGGCGCCACCTTAGTGAGTTACCTCACGCCTCCGGTCACGCAAGCTGGGCTGTACAAAGGCCTGAACGAACTCAAAGTCTCGCTCGAGCGCTGGCGCGGCCTAGAGCCCGGTAATTCCGCGCGCGAAGGCTTGGCAGTGATCATCCAAGCGCAAGCTGCCGAACTGGATTTATGCAAGCCCGAGCCCGTTTGGGACACCGCCATGGGCGCTGCGCTGGACGCGCAGGTACTGCGTTTGTCGCAAGAAGTGCTGGAGCTGGAATACACCCTCATCCCCCATGGCCTGCATGTGGCTGGGCGTCCGCCCAGCGCGGCCCAGCGGGTGGACATGTTGCTGGCCATGGCGGACGCGAATCACGGCGTGCAGTTAGACCGAGTCGCCGTCGAAGCCTTGGTGCAAGGCCAGTCCCCCGAGCGCGCCTTGGCCGCTGCCGGTTTGCCACGCAACCACGACAGTTTGGACGTATTGCGGGCTTTGGTGGAGCCGCAGGCACTGATGGCGGTCGATGCCGAAGTACCCGCCTTGCTGCGTGCCCTCGATGCGCGCTATATCCGCCCCGCGCCCGGCGGCGATGTGTTGCGTACGCCTGCGGTCTTGC
>CANKNK010000125.1 GCA_947483455.1 Comamonadaceae bacterium
TGCAGGCAGCCGCCGAAAACTATTTCAAAGATAGCAACCGCACGTTTGGACAGTTCATCCCCACTGCCGCACCCGAACGCAGCCTGATACCCGATCCTGTAGATGTAGTGGCGCTGCTGGCCAACTACCAGGGCCGAAAAGCGGTAAATGCGGGTGAAAATTTTGATGCCAGCCCTTCCAATATCGGTAAACGCACATTGCGCAGCACACTGCCCGGCGGCATGCAAATGGCATTGCTGTCAAAGACCACCCGCGGCCAAACGGTCAGTGGTCAATTGCAACTGGACTTTGGCGATGCACAGTCGCTACAAGGCCAGGCCACCGTCTCGGGCCTGACCGCACGCATGCTTATGCGTGGCGCCGGTACGCTCAGTCGCGCGGATTTGAACAACCGCTTGGATGAACTCAAGGCCAAAGTCAGTGTCGATGGCGGCGGTGCGAGTGTGAACATCAACTTTGAAACCGTGCGTCAGCACCTGCCGCAAGTGCTGGACATCGTGCGTGACATCGTGCGTGCGCCTATGTTGCTGCCCGCAGAATTTGAGCTGCTGCGCAAAGAGCGCATCACGCAGATCGAGTCGCAGCGCAGCGACCCGCAGGCCATGGCCTCGCAAGCCCTGCGCAAAGCGCTGGACAACTACCCGGCGGGCGATGTGCGCAAGGTCTTGAGCTTTGATGAAATTTTGGCAAATTTGCGTGCGGCAAACGTGCAGGAAGTACAAAATTTTCACAAAGCCTATTACGGTGCCAGCCACGCCAAGTTGGCCATGGTGGGCGACTTCGATACTGCTGCGGTGCAAACCCAATGCCAAGCCCTGTGGAGCGACTGGCGTAGCCCCAAGCCCTATACCCGTCTGACAAAAAATGCCTACAGCGCCAACCCTGCAAGCAGGATGCTCGCCGCACCGGACAAACCCAACGCCACCTACTTCGCAGCGCTGCCATTGAGCCTGCGCGACGACTCGCCAGACTTCATCGCCCTGGCCCTTGGCAACCGCGTACTCGGCGGTGGCTCCAACAACCGATTAGAAGAACGCCTGCGGCAAAAAGAGGGCATCAGTTACTCCGCTGGCAGCCGCTTGTCGGCCAGCAGCTTTGAACCGGTAGCCGATTTGATGCTATTCGCTATCCATGCGCCGCAAAATCTGACGCGTTTGCAAACTGCCGTCCGGGAAGAAACTGAGCGCTTCGTACGCGATGGCGTGACAGCCCAAGAATTGGCCGATGCTAAAAAATCTATGTTGGAAGAAACGAAAATTTCATTGGCGCAAGACGGTGCCTTAAGCGGCACCCTGCTGGGCCAACTAACGACAGGCCGTACCATGGATTACACGGCGCAGCGTCTAGCAAAAATAGAAGCTACCAGCCTGGAAGAGGTCAATACCGCCATTCGCAAATATATGGACTGGAGCCGCTTGGTGCATGTCCACGCGGGCGATTTCGCTTCGGCAGCCAAAGCGCCTGCACAATAACTAAGCCAGCGCCACTACCAAGCGCATTGACGAAAAGGCCAGCCAAGGCCCTGGCTTGCCACAGCCGGCGGCCTCGCAATGACACCTTAGGTACTGCGAGGTGCAACAGCAAGGCACGGCCTATAACAGTCAGCGCTCTATGGGCGCTTGGCCCGGCGCTTTGAGCAACACGCCCTGCGCGATAAACACCCCCACGCCGACAAGCAAAGCCGCTGCAGCCTGGGTCCAGTTCCATGGGCCGCCCAGCGCAAACAAAATCAACATCACATAGAAGGGCGTGGCGTTGATGTGCAGCGAAGACAAGGCAATGCCTAAATGCCCTACCGAGCGTATCCACAGCACTTGGCTGATAGCCAGGCCGCCAATCGCAAAAATCGCTAAGGCGCCCAGCTCACGCCAACCCAGGGCCGCCCACTGTGGCGGCGGCGCACCTAGCAAGGCCGCTGCGCATGCGGCCACAGTGCTCACTACCGCGGCACCCGTGAGCGTCA
The DNA here is from genome assembly GCA_947483455.1 of Comamonadaceae bacterium. Taxonomy (GTDB): domain Bacteria; phylum Pseudomonadota; class Gammaproteobacteria; order Burkholderiales; family Burkholderiaceae_C; genus Allorhodoferax. The sequence goes on from CANKNK010000125.1 coordinate 1,964, forward strand.
CGGTAGTGCGGCCCAGGGGGCTGAGGTCGGGAAAGGAGGTCACTGTCATGCGCGAACCCAGCGTATAAACCAGTACCGAGGCAAAACACAGAAGGGCGCCCAAGCCCAGCGCGAGTTGCTGATTTCCACCATCAAGCGCCATCCCACCGCCTAGCAAACTCAGTACCACGCCAATCACCAGACCCCGGTTGAGCTGACGACCGTCGAGCAGCACCTCGATCGCAATGCCCACCACCGGCATCGAGGCCGAAATAATCGCCACGGTGACGGCATCGGTCATGCCCTGCCCGACGACCATCAAGAATGCGCCCAGGCCGATGGTGGAGCCGCCCACACGGATGCCTTGCCACCAAGGCGCCTTGCGCAGCGCATCCCCGCCTTCGAGCAGCCACCAAATAGGCAACAAGCACGCGGCCGCCATCAGCATGCGCGCCGCCGTCAGCGGCAGCGGCGGTACCGTAGCGAGCAACAAGCTAGCAGCGGGCAAGCCCATAGCCCAAACCAGCATAGACAGCATGCACACCCCGTTGGCTGCCCAGGCGGAAGGCGGAACAGGGCTGGAAATCATGCTTGCGAATGCGCTAGGCGCTATGTGGGTCGAGACTGGGGGCCGGAGGTAGGTTGCGCACCAAGGCAAGTGCGCTGCCCATGATTGTGCTCGAGTGGCGTGCGTGCCAGCACGCACTAGACAATTTAGTCCCAGGCAGCGGCAAAGGCCATCAACATCAGGCCGCAGGCCCACACGAGCGGGTTGCGGGCCAGGTCCTGGCGGGCATGGGCCAGACGGCGTGACTTGCGCAAGGCGCTACGCTGGGCTAAAGCCCAACGGACGGTAGACAGTAGGGACACGGGGGTACTCCTTTTTCGGTGGGCAAAGTGGTATGGCTATTGTTGAGTCGCAGCGATAGCCACCACGCCAAGTCAGGGCAATTCTCGGGATCAGCACAAGGCACAATCGTCGTATGGACTACAAAGATGTTTTGAAACAGTGGCCGGTCATCATTCCCATCGCCAGCGCACTGGCTTTGTATGGCGTGATGGGGGCGTCGCTGCCAGGCCTGCAAGCCCTATGGCTGGTGTTGGCATTGTTGCTGGCCGTGATTGCCTCTGTGCACCATGCCGAAGTGATTGCCCACCGGCTGGGCGAACCCTTTGGAACGCTGGTGCTGGCGCTGGCGGTCACGGTCATTGAGACGGCCCTGGTGCTGTCCATGATGCTCGCTGCCAACAAAGCCAGCGCCACCCTGCCGCGCGATACGATTTATTCGGCGGTGATGATTGCGTGCAACGGCGTGGTCGGCATTTGCCTGTTGCTGGGCGGCTTGCACCATAAAGAGCAGCTGTTCCGCATCGAAGGCACGGGCTCGGGCTTTGCCGCCCTGGCGACGCTGTCAGTGATGGTGCTGGTCATGCCGCTGTACACCATCAGTTCGTCCGAGGGTACTTACACCGATTCGCAATTGATTTTCGTCGCGCTGTCCTCGCTGGCCTTGTGGCTGGTGTTTGTGTTTATCCAGACCATACGCCATCGCGATTATTTTTTGCCTATGGAAAGCGCGGGCGATGAATCGGTGCATGCGCAGCCACCCGGCCTGGCGCAAACGCGCATCAGTTTTTTTCTATTGCTGCTATCTCTGGTGTGCGTCGTAGGCTTTGCCAAGCTGCTCTCGCCATCGATCGAAAGCGTGGTGAAAGCCTACCGCGCGCCGGCAGCGGTGGTAGGTATCGTCATTGCGCTGATTGTGCTGCTGCCCGAGACCTGGGCGGCCATCCGCGCGGCGCGTGCCGACCGGCTGCAAACCAGCATGAACCTGGCCATCGGTTCGGCCCTGGCCAGTATTGGCCTGACGATTCCCTTGGTAGTGCTGGCCTGCGTGCTACTGCACCTGCCCCTGACGCTGGGCCTAGAGACCAAGGACGTGGTGTTGCTGGCGCTGACCTTTCTGGTGGGCAGCATCACCCTGGGCTCAGGACGGACCAACGTGATGCAAGGCGCGATCCACCTGGTCTTGTTTGCCAGCTTTCTATTTCTGACCCTGGTGCCATGACAATGCGCACGGCCCGCGACAGTGCGCGCCAAGGCCGCTAGCATCCGCAACCTTGTAAGGAGATTGCCACATGGAACCCAGTCTAGAAAGCTTCACCGCCCAAGCCATGGACGAAGGCTTCGACGAAATTTTGGTGCGCGAATGGGCGCCCGACCTAGAGCTTGCGAGCCATACCCACGCCTTTGCGGTCAGCGCGCAGGTAGTGCGTGGCGAGTTCTGGTTAACCGTCGATGGCAGCACACGCCATATCCCTGCGGGGCAAGGGTTTCGGCTGGCGCGCGATGTGCCCCATGCCGAGCGCTATGGCCCACAAGGCGCCACCGTGTGGGTGGCGCGGGCGAATTGAGCGCGGCAAGGTGGCGCACCCAGCACTCCTTTTGAAAGACCGCGTGTTTTGACCTCCCTCAAGCCCCAACGTGTATTGGTGCTGGGCGCCACCGGCACCATCGGCCAAGCCACGGTGCGCGCCTTGCTGCGCCAAGGCCACCAAGTGGTTTGCCTGATACGGCCCCGCGCAGGCGCAGGCGGCAAGCAGCCCATGCAGGACTGGCAAGCGCGCTTACCCGGCGCACTGCTGCGTACTGGCGAGGCCACCGACCCGCAATCCCTGCGCCGCGACGGCTTTGCTGGCGAGCGCTTTGATGCACTGGTTTCCTGCCTGGCCTCGCGCACCGGCAGCCCTCAAGACGCCTGGGCGATTGACCACCAGGCTCACCTGCATGCGCTGCAGGCAGCGCAAGAGGCGGGCGTGCAGCACTTTGTATTGCTTTCGGCCATCTGCGTGCAAAAGCCGCTGCTGGCGTTTCAGCGTGCCAAGCTGGCTTTTGAAGCGGCACTGGTGCAATCGGGCATGCGCTACTCCATCGTGCGGCCCACCGCGTTTTTTAAGTCGCTGTGCGGGCAAATCGAGCGGGTGCGTAAAGGCAAACCGTTTTTGCTTTTTGGCGATGGCCAGTTGACCGCCTGCAAACCGATTAGCGACGAAGACCTCGGCGACTATCTGGCCCATTGCCTGGGCGACAGCAACTGCCACAACCGCATCTTGCCCATCGGCGGACCCGGCCCAGCCATCACGCCCCTGCAGCAAGGCGAAAAGTTGTTCGCCTTGCTAGGCAAGCCACCGCGCTATACCCATGTGCCGGTGGGCATGATGGATGCCATCATCGGCGCTTTGGCACTGCTGGGCCGCATCATCCCGCCCTTAGCAGACAAGGCCGAGTTCGCGCGCATTGGTCGCTACTACGCCACCGAATCCATGCTGGTCTGGGACGCGCAGACTAGCCGCTACGATTCCGATGCCACGCCTTCTACCGGCAAGCAAACACTCTGGGACTGCTATGCGACACTGGTGCGCGAAGGCGCATCCCTGGAGCGAGGCGACCATGCGGTTTTTTAAGGCGGAGCACTGTGCCTAAGTTCTGTGACATCCAATGCCAAGCGCTCCATGGAAAAACAGCCTCATCACGGGGCGCATCGCGACGTGGCAATCCCTAGACATCGACTTTTACAGCCTACTACCATGAACCTGATCACCCAACGCCTGGCGGCATTGCGCGCCGAAATGGAAAAATACCAGCTCGACGCTTGGGTGCTGCCCTCCTCCGACCCGCACAACTCGGAGTACATGCCGCTGCGTTGGAAAGTGCGGGAATACATGTCCGGTTTCACCGCCTCGGTATCGACCA
>CANKNK010000126.1 GCA_947483455.1 Comamonadaceae bacterium
AGCGCCTGCGCATCCGAGGAGAAATCAAAGGCGGCTTTAGCGGCTGGACCATGCTGCATCCCACTGCACGGGCGGCAGGCGGCGAGCTGCCTAGTGCGCTCACGCCGGTGTACCCCACGGTGGCCGGTCTACCCCAAGCTTATTTACGCAAGGCCGTGCTCAGCGGCCTGGCGCGCGCCGAACTGTCCGACACTTTTTCACCCGGCGATCTGAGCCCCCTCAACCCACAAGCCCAAGGCGGCTTGTGGACGCTGCACGAAGCGCTCGCGTTTTTGCACCACCCGCGTCCGGACGTGGCCATCGACACTTTGATGGACCACAGCCACCCGGCCTGGCAGCGCCTGAAAGCCGAAGAGTTGCTGGCGCAACAGCTCTCGCAATTGCAAGCCCGCCGCGCCCGCGCCGCCTTGCGTGCGCCCGTGCTGCTGCGCGACACCAGCCCTGATGCGCTGCGTCAACGCCTACACGCGGCCCTGCCCTTCGCCCTGACCGGCGCGCAAGCACGCGTCAGCGAGGAAATCGCCTCGGATATGGCGCGCCACACGCCTATGCACCGTCTGCTGCAAGGCGATGTAGGCGCGGGCAAAACCGTGGTGGCGGCGCTGGCGGCAGCGGTGTGCATCGACGCGGGCTGGCAATGTGCATTGATGGCGCCCACTGAAATATTGGCCGAGCAGCATTTCCGCAAACTGCTGGGCTGGCTGGAGCCCTTGGGCATTAGCACCGCCTGGCTGACCGGCACGCAAAAGACCAAAGAGCGGCGCGCCATGCTGGAAATTATTGAAAGCGGTCAGGCCCAGTTGGTGGTGGGCACGCATGCCATCATCCAGACCAAAGTGCATTTCAAAAACCTGGCGCTGGCAGTAATTGACGAGCAACACCGTTTTGGCGTGGCCCAGCGTCTGGCGCTGCGCAATAAATTGCAGCACGAGGCGATGGAGCCGCATTTGCTGATGATGACGGCCACGCCCATCCCGCGCACCCTGGCCATGAGCTACTACGCGGACCTGGACGTATCGACACTGGACGAATTGCCGCCCGGGCGCACACCCATCGTCACCAAAGTACTGGCTGAAAACCGGCGCGCTGAGGTAATAGAGCGCATCCGTGCCCAAGTAGCGCAAGGGCGGCAGGTGTATTGGGTCTGCCCGCTGATCGAAGAGAGTGAAGTGCTGGACCTGAGCAACGCCACTGCCACCCATGCAGAACTCGCCGCAGCCCTGCAAACGGTCGATGGCCAGCACCCGGTCGGCCTCTTGCACTCGCGCCTGCTGCCTGAAGAAAAAAAAACGGTGATGGCGCAGTTTGTAGCGGGCCAGATCGGCGTGCTGGTCAGCACCACGGTCATCGAAGTGGGTGTCGATGTGCCCAATGCCTCGCTGATGGTGATTGAAAACGCGCAGCGCTTTGGCCTGTCGCAGTTGCACCAGCTGCGCGGACGCGTGGGACGGGGCGCCGCCGCTTCGGCCTGCTTGCTGCTGTATTCCACCGGCGATGCGCCGCGCTTGGGCGAGGCTGCGCGCGAGCGCCTCAAGGCCATGGTGGAAACCAGCGACGGTTTTGAAATCGCCCGCCGTGACCTGGAGATTCGCGGCCCCGGAGAGTTTTTGGGCGCGCGCCAGTCCGGCGACCAAATGCTGCGCTTTGCCGACTTGGCGCAGGACACGGCGCTGCTCGAATGGGCACGCCAAGAAGCGCCCCTGCTGCTGGAGCGCCACCCAGCGCTGGCGATCAAACATGTGCAGCGCTGGCTGGGCAGCAAGGCCGAATACCTCAAGGCCTGAAGGCTGCTGCGCCCCTGCACGGATAATGGGCGCATGACGCTGACCGAACTCAAATACATCGTGGCCGTGGCACGCGAACGCCACTTTGGCAAAGCCGCCGACGCTTGCTTTGTGTCGCAGCCCACCCTATCGGTGGCGGTCAAGAAATTGGAAGAAGAGCTGGACGTCAAACTATTCGAGCGCAGTGCCAATGAGGTGAACGTCACGCCCCTGGGCGAAGAAATCGTTCGCCAGGCGCAAAGCGTGCTGGAGCAGGCGGCGCATATCAAAGACATCGCCAAGCGCGGCAAAGACCCGCTGGCCGGTGCGCTCAAGTTAGGGGTGATCTACACCATCGCGCCTTATTTGCTGCCGGATTTGGTGCGCCAAGTCATCACCCGCACACCGCAAATGCCGCTGATGCTGCAAGAGAACTTCACCGTCAAATTGTTGGAGATGCTGCGCACCGGCGAAATCGACTGCGCGATACTGGCCGAACCCTTTCCCGATGCCGGACTGGCGATTGCGCCGCTGTACGACGAGCCTTTTTTTGCCGCCGTGCCCAGCAGCCACGCGCTGGCCCAACAAGACCATGTGACGGCGCAGCAGTTGAAAAACGAAACCATGCTGCTGCTGGGCAATGGCCACTGCTTTCGCGATCATGTGTTGGAAGTCTGTCCCGAGTTCGCGCGCTTTTCCAGCGATACCGAAGGCATACGCAAAAGCTTTGAAGGCTCTTCGCTGGAAACCATCCAACACATGGTGGCCGCCGGCATGGGCATCACCCTGGTACCGCGCCTGAGCGTACCCGCGCAGGCCTTGCAAGCGCCCAAGCGGCGTGATGCCAAACTGTTTGTCAAATACCTGCCAGTCCAGGACGGCAAAGGCATCGCCCCGCCCACCCGCCGCGTGGTGCTGGCCTGGCGGCGCAGCTTTACCCGCTACGAGGCCATCGCCTCCCTGCGCAACGCCGTCTATGCCTGCGAACTGCCGGGTGTGACGCGGCTGTCTTAGGAAGGCGGGCCGTCACGCCTTATGCAGCCATGCAGCCGACTGACTTGAAGCCTGTGCACGCTGGCTGGCGCGAGCGCTTGGCTTTGTACCTCGACCTCGTCCGCTGGAACCGCCCCGCCGGTTGGTTGCTGCTGCTGTGGCCCACGCTCAGCGCTTTGTGGCTGGCGGCCAGGGGCTTTCCGGGTTGGCATTTGCTGCTGGTGTTTACCTTGGGCACGGTGCTGATGCGCAGCGCCGGTTGCTGTATCAATGACGTGGCCGACCGCGAGTTTGACCGCCATGTGCGCCGCACCGCGCAGCGCCCCGTGACCAGTGGCCGGCTGCAGGCGCGCGAGGCTTTGGCACTGGGCGCGGTGCTGGCCTTGTTGGCCTTTGGCCTGGTGCTGACGACCCATACCGCGACCATCTATTTATCGTTTGCAGCCCTCGCAGTGGCAGTGGCCTACCCGTATGCCAAACGCATCGTGTCCATGCCACAGGCGGTGCTGGGGGTGGCATTCAGTTTTGGTATCCCCATGGCCTATAGCGCAGTGCAAGGCGCGGTGCCCTGGACGGCGGCGCTGCTGCTCTTAGGCAATCTGTTTTGGGTGCTGGCCTATGACACCGAATACGCGATGGTGGACCGCGACGATGACTTGCACATCGGTATACGCACTTCGGCCATCACCCTGGGGCGCTGGGACGTGGCAGCAGTGATGCTTTTTTATGCGGCTTACCTCGGCATCTGGGGCCTGGTGCTAGCGCAGACCCTCGCTTATCCCGCGTGGATCGCCGGGCTAGCCGTCGCCGCGGCGCAAGCCCTGTGGCATTACCGGTTGATTCGCCTGCGCGAGCGTGACCACTGTTTCACTGCCTTCAGGCACAACCATTGGTTGGGCTTTGCGGTGTTTGTCGGCATAGCGCTCAGCCTGCCCTGGTAGTTCGCCTTTCCAATCAAGCGCTCCCCAAAACCGCCAGCGCCTAAAGACGCATGGCTGCACAGCGACAACGAAAGCACTTACACGCCAAACATGCGTGCCATCCGGACGCCAAAACCTTGTATCCACGGCGCCACATAACGCAGGCGCGGGCGCTTGGCCTCGCAGGCCTTGACGATGGCGGCGACCACCGAATCGGTGCTTTTGGCTTCCAAAAAACTAAAGGTGCGCTTTTCTTCGGCCTGCATTTTTTCCTTTTGGTCATGAAAGTAGGAATCCGGGCCCATCCAGGCGTATTTGCTGGCCGTCATGCTTTGGTTAAAGCCAGTGTGGATGGCGCCAGGCTCCACTACGCAGACCGCAATGCCTTTGCCCAGCTGGTCCATTTCGGCGCGCAAGCCCGCTGCCGCTGCCGATAGCGCGAACTTGGTCATGGAATAGGGCATGACAAAAGGAAAAGGCACGCGTCCGGCAATCGAACTGATGAACACCACTGTGCCGCGCTGGCGCGCGATCATGCCGCGCAACGCCACTTGCGTAAGCGCCAGCGTAGAAAACAAATTCACCTCAAAAATGCGACGCACCCGCTCGATGTCCACCTCGGCCAGTGAGCCTGATTCGCCCAATGCAGCGTTGTTCACCAAGGCATCGATGTCGCGCCCGGCAATCAGCGCGCGGTCGTGCGCGTCGGTGATGTCCAGCTTTAAGACTTCCATAGCCACCGCGCGCGCAGCGCATTGCTGGCGCAGGGCCTGGGCTTGTTCTTCACTGATCGTCGTGGCCAGTACCTGGTGGCCGCGTGCGGCCAGGGCAAAAGCGGCGTCGTGGCCAATGCCCGTGCCAGCGCCAGTAATAAGAATGGTCTTGCCCATGGTATGCACTTTCTGGAAAGAAGCGCGGCGGCGCAGGCCTGAGCGCGCGCCGCCGCTGTAAGAGCACCCGGCAACCGGGGCCACAAGGAAAAAGACGACCAAGTTGACGGATAAAAACCGCTCTAGCGGCGGTACAGGCCTTGTGAGGCCCGCGTCCGTGCTTTTTTATCCGGGCTTCAACAAGGCCAGTGCGCTTGCGGCTATTTGGCGCTCAAACACTCGCTCATGAATTTTTTGCGCTCATCGCCCTTGAGCTCTTTGGTTTTGGCATCTGCGTTACAGCTGCCCATTTTGTTTTGCTGATCGGTCGCTGCCGATGCACCACCGGCGATCAAAGCCAGGCTCATAGAAATCGCACTAAATACTAGTTTCATAAAATCCTCCATGAATTAAATCGATAACTTACGCTCGCGGCGCCAGCGGATGTTGCCGCGGGCGCCAGCATACAACGCAAGCGCCACATCCTGCGCCGACAGGCCGCTGCGCGCCCGCTTTGCTTGATGCAGCACAAGCGGGCACGCCAATAATTAGCCGCGCGCAGCGGGGCGGCAAGGGCCAGCGCCTAAAATCGGCCGCATGCCTTCCGTCAAAACCGAACTTCTGGCAGCGCTGGCCGCTTCGCTGGAAACCCTGCTCCCCGGCGCAGGCAAACAAGCAGCCCTTGAATCGCCCAAAGTCGCCGCCCATGGCGACTTCGCCAGCACCGCCGCCATGCAATTGGCCAAACCCCTCAAAAGCAATCCGCGCCAGGTCGCCGAGCAATTGCGTGCACTGCTGTTGGCGCAAACAGCGTTCGTGCAGTGGGTACAAGATATTGACATTGCCGGGCCGGGCTTTATCAATATGCGCCTGTCTGCGGCGGCCAAGCAACAGGTGGTGCAGGAAATTTTGCAAACTGCGATCGGCTTTGGCAAGCAAGCAGCCAACGGTCAGCGTGTGCTGGTGGAATTTGTGTCGGCCAATCCGACCGGGCCTTTGCATGTAGGCCATGGACGCCAGGCCGCGCTGGGCGATGCGATCTGCAATTTGCTGCAAACCCAAGGCTGGGACGTATACCGCGAGTTTTATTACAACGATGCCGGTGTGCAAATCAACACCCTGGCCACCAGCACGCAG
>CANKNK010000127.1 GCA_947483455.1 Comamonadaceae bacterium
ACGCCCGAACTCATGCCCGCGCCGATTTACTACGCCCACCGCCTGGTCGAGCGCCAGGCCCAGCTGCGCAAAGACGGGCGCCTGCCATTTTTGCGCCCGGATGCGAAAAGCCAGGTCACCATGCGTTATGTCGATGGCAAGCCACACAGCATTGATACCGTGGTCCTGTCCAGCCAGCACAGCCCTGAGATGAGCAATGGCGCGACCATGAAGCAAGAATTTATCGATGCGGTGATCGAAGAAATCATCAAACCGGTCTTGCCCAAAGAGTGGCTCAAAGACACCCGTTACCTGGTCAACCCCACAGGCCGCTTTGTGGTCGGCGGGCCCCAAGGCGACTGCGGCCTGACCGGACGCAAAATTATTGTCGATACCTACGGCGGCGCCTGCCCGCACGGTGGTGGCGCCTTCTCCGGCAAAGATCCCACCAAGGTGGACCGCTCGGCAGCCTATGCGGCGCGCTATGTGGCCAAAAACATTGTGGCCGCCGGTTTGGCTACGCAATGCCAGATCCAAGTGGCCTATGCGATCGGCGTAGCCAAGCCCATGAACGTCACCGTCTACACCGAAGGCACCGGCGTGATTTCTGACGAGAAAATCGCCGCCTTGGTCAGCGAACACTTCGACCTGCGTCCCAAAGGCATCATCCAGATGCTGGACCTGCTGCGCCCGATTTACGAAAAAACCGCGTCCTACGGCCACTTCGGCCGCGAAGAACCCGAATTCACCTGGGAACGCACGGACAAAGCTGCCGCGCTGCGTGCAGCGGCAGGTCTATGAGGCCTAGGTTTGCGCCAGCAATCCGGGGCTTTGCGCGCAAGCACAAAGCTGCCGCGCTGCGCGCAGCGGCAGGGCTGTAACACAGCAGTCGTATGAAGCTGCAGACGCAACGCCTGATAGACCGCTGGCTGGGCCAGGTCTTGTGTGGCGTGGTGTCGGGCTGGGTGCGACTGGCAGGCTTGTGGCGCAAGCCTGCGGTGATGCCGCAAGACGCGCGGCATATTTTGGTCATTTTGCTTTCTGAGATGGGCAGCATCGTTTTAGCCGGACCGATGTTTGCCGCGCTGCGCCAGCGTTACCCACACGCCGCAATTCACATATTGCAACTTAAAAAGAACCAGGAAGTTACCCGCTTGCTGTCGCTGACCGAAGCGGCGCACATGCATTCGATTGACGACAGCAGCGGCCTGGCACTGGTGGCCGACATCCTGCGCGTGAGCGCTAAATTGCGCGCTTTGGGTATGGATGCAGTCATCGACTGCGAATTGTTTTCCCGCGTCAGCGCTTTGCTGTCCTTTGCCTGCGGCGCGCCGGTGCGCACCGGCTTTACCCCGCATACGCAGGAAGGCCTGTACCGGGGCAGCTTTATAACGCATGCGATTCCCTACAACCCCTACCAACACATCAGTTTGCAGTTTTTATCGCTGGTCGATGCCCTGCAAGCGGGCAGCATGCCGCGCAACAAAGCAGCACCCCTGCGCAGCCTGCCCCAAGACAGTAGTTTGTCCGTGCCATTCACGCCCGCAGAGCTTGCGGCTTACCGGGACAACTTAGGGCAAGACCATCCGGCCACCCAATCCAAACGCATCGTCCTGCTGTATGCCGGTGGCGGCATCTTGCCCGAGCGCGCCTGGCCGCAAGCGCACTACGCGCGCGTGGCCCAAGGCTTGTGCCAAAGCGGCTTTACCGTCGGACTGATAGGCCTCAAAGACGATGCCGCTTTGGCCCGCGAACTTCAAGCTATGGTGGGCAGCGATTTATGCATTGACCTGACCGGCTATACCCGTAGCATTCGCGAGTTATTGATGTTGTTTTATGCCGCCGACTTGCTCATCACCAACGACGGCGGCCCTGGCCACTTTGCCACCTTAACGCCCATCCAAACCATGGTGTTTTTCGGACCCGAAACCGGCAAGCTCTATGGGCCGCTGGGTCAGCGCAATGTCGTACTCGAATCAGGCATCGCCTGCTCGCCCTGCCTGAGCGCCTACAACCATCGTCTGACGTTTTGCGATGGCGATAACCAATGCCTGAAACGCATTGCACCTGACCCGGTACTGGACCAAGCCCTGGCTTTTTTGCACACGCAGCGCGGTGGGCAGGCCATGGCGCCTAGCGCATGAACGCTGACAGCGTCTGGCGAGATCGCCTGCTGGCGCTGCTGCGCTGGCTGCTGGGTATTCGCTACATCAAATTCGGCATGGTCGGTGCCAGCGGCACGGTGGTCAATATCGCGGTGCTCTACCTGGGGCACGAATATGTGTTTCAAAACATCGAAGGGGCCCAGGGCAAGCCCTATGCCTCATTGGCATTGGCGATTGCGGTGGCTACCGTCAATAATTTCACCTGGAACCGCCTGTGGACTTGGGCTGACCGCGTGCAGCAGGCCCCCGACGCTACCAGCACAGAACCCCTAGCGCCCACCAGTTTGGCAATGCAGCTAGGTAAGTACGCACTGGCGTCCTGGTTCGGCATTGGCCTGCAATACGTGCTCACCCTCTGGTTGGCGCATAGCATGCATTACATGCTGGCCAATGTCATTGCCATCGTCATCGCCAGCGTCAGCAATTTCTTAGCCAACGACCGCTGGACTTTTCGCAAGCGCTAGCGTGCCCTGTATGGTGTCTACCGCACATCCTCGCATACCCGCCACAGACCGCGCACTCTGGCCCTGGTGGGTCTTGCTTTTTTGCGCAGTGGGTCTGTATTTTTTCGGATTGAGCAGTCCTTATGCGCCGACCAATGGCGACGAAATGGTCTATATCCATATCGCCCGCCTGACAGCGGCATCAGGACATTGGCTACCGCTGGTCTCGGACCTCGAAAATATGCGCAACACCAAGCCGCCCTTGCTGTTCTGGCAAGCCATCGCCAGCGGCAACTGGAGCGCGCAGGGCAGTTTGTTTTCGCTGCGCTGGCCCAGCGTCGCCTATACCTTGCTCACCACCGCCGCTTTGGCTTGGATGACACTGCGCATCAGCGGGCAATGGCGCACTGCGCTGCTCGCCGCGATCATTTTTTTGGCCTTTTTTTCTACCTTTCGGTATAGCCGGGTATACCTGACCAGTGCGCCCGAAACCTTTTGGCTGGCCTTGCCCATGTGGTACTTGCTGTGGCAACAAAGTGCGCGTCCTGAAGGTGCACTTGCCTCAGCTTGCCCGCCGGGCCGGTGGTCAGCCCCGGTGTACCTGCTGGCAGGCCTGGTGATCGGCATCGGACTTTTGTACAAGTCCTTCGCCCTGCTCGCGCCGGCCGCGGCCGCGCTAGGCTGTGCCCTGTACTTGAGCCAAGGACCTGCCCGATGGTCTACTTTTTTACGCACGGCCTGGGGGCTTGGCGGCTGCTCGGTCGTCGCATTAGGCGTTTTCGCACTTTGGTTTCTAGTGGACCCCGACCCGCAAGCGGTTTGGCGGGAATTTGTCATTGGCGAAAACGCGGGCAAGCTGCAGACCAGCAGTTATTGGCAAGCCGCCTGGAGCGGGGATTACCCCCTGTGGCAGCAAGCGCTGGCCTACCCGGAGAACGCGGGGCTGCTGCTGCCAGTGGCGCTGGGCCTGTGCGGGTATGGACTGCGCGCTGCCTGGCTTGGCCACTGGCGCACCTTGGTCAGTACGCCGCAGGCTACCCTGGTGGTATGGCTGCTGGTATGGCTACTGGTCTTTAGCATCCCCAGCCAGCGTTCGGCGCGCTATGTCATTCCGGCCATGCCCGCGTTTGCCATGCTGCTGGCAATGTACTGGGAGCGTCTGGCACGCGGCTGGTTTATTGCCGTCCTGCTGGTGAGCGCGATTGCGTTGACGCTATTAGCCCGCATTGGCTGGGTCATGCACAACATGGACATAGGCTCAGGTTTGGACGTCAGCATCACCTTGTTGTGCGCTGCGCTTGGCTTGGCGGCCTGCCTTGGCGGATCGCTGTACGCGGGCTGGACGCGTCACAGCACCTTGGTCGCCACGCTGGCGCTATACGCCTGCTTTAGCGCCATGACCGCTCCGCTTTCGGGCGCCCCAGCGGGCTACAGCCCGACCCTGCAGGCACGCATGCAGTCACTGCGTGTCGCGGTGCCCAACGGCTTCAATGGGCAATATGAGCGCTTTGCCTTTCTGCTGCCGGGTGCCACCCTGGTGCCCTACGACGCTGAAAACCGCAATACCGCAACCCTAGGCCCCGATTTGCCTTCGGCAGAGCGCTTGGACTATTTGCTGGAACGCTTTGACGCGGTCGTGTGGCTGGAAGGTGATGCGAGCCAGACGCAAGTGGCTTGCCTGCCGCACTGCGAGGTGCTGGCGCAGCGCTGGCATGTAAAAAGCCGCCACCGGGCCGGAGAAGTTACTCTCTCCAATGTTTGGCAAGCGCAGCAATGGTTATTCGGCAAAGAGCTTTTGATTGTCAGCAAGCCCTGAGCCCAAGAAAAACGTTTTAGTCGCCTCGGTGCGCCCGGTAGCGTGCGAAAAGGTAAACGTGCAGACCGACAAACAGCCACGGATCTAACACCGCATCCCAGACATTGCCCGTAGGCCAACGTGTCAGGCCAAACACGGCCAGCACGCAAAGCAGTGCGGGCGCGGGCGCAGTTTGCACATAGCCTGGAGCCATCACCCAGGGCGCCATGGCCAACAAAAGGAATAGCGCATAAGCCAGTGGCGAAAAACCCCATGCGTACAAAGCAACCGGAAGATAGGCAAAGGTATCGAGCAGCAGCAACCAGCCCAGCACCATGCCGAGCACGGCGTAGCGACATGGCCAGCACGGGCTCGGCTGTGGGGTCGCTGCCGGCAGACCAGGTGCTTGCCAGGTTTGCGGCCATTTGCGTTGCGTAAGGCGCTGCCAGAGGTATTGCAATGACAAAACCATGGCCATCAGGCTAGGCGTCTGAAAGGCCAGCCCCAGCCAATAGCTCAGCCCCCAAGGGCCGGGAATGCCAGCCCACAAGGCGCAGGCCAGTGCCAGCAGGCCAGCCTTGTCACGTATCCGGTGCGCTCCGAAGCCCTGCATCACCGTAGGGACGAGTGCAGCCAGCACCAGCGCCCAGCCCGCTTGCCTGAGCAACGGCAGAAACGAAGGCTGCGGCAGCAATGGTGCCGCGTCCTGCGCCAGACGCACCCAAACTGGCCAATCTGCCACGTTCATGGACTCCCTTTGCTCGACGCTGCCAAAGCCTGCGGCACCCAGGCAAAGCGCTGCCAGGCAATCGACTGGCGCTGGTCGGTGTAGCTCACCCACAGTTGGCCATCGACCATAGCCATAGCAGGATAAGAGAATTCGTGGCCCGGTGGCCCGTTTTCCAAGTCCACCAAGTCGCTCCAACGAATTCCATCCACCGAGGACGCCATGCGCAAGCGGTTACGGCCGGTTTTTTGCGGGTTGTAGACCAGCAAATGCTGCCCCCCTGCACTGAGCGCGGCGACGCTGGCATCCGGGTTGTCCAGGGGTAAATCACCGGCATCGGCCCATTGGTCGCCGCCGTCGCGCGTGCGGGCCAAGCGGATGCGACCGGCCGGCCCACCATCGCGCATCAATGCCAACCAGTCGCGCTCGCCCATCGCCAGCAGTGCCGGTTGCAGCAATTTCCCTGCGGTCGAGATAGGCGCTAAATCCCACAAGCCGCCTTGGGCATCCAGCCGCAGCGCCACCGGGTATTTGCGTCCCAATTCAAAGTAGGCTGGCAATACCGTGCCAC
>CANKNK010000128.1 GCA_947483455.1 Comamonadaceae bacterium
GCCACCGCCAGCACACGCAGGCCTTGGGCGGCCATCGCTTCCACCTGTTGCATGCAAGCGTCTTGCTCAGCGCTTGCCATGTGGCATAAGTGCATGATGGCTTCTGGTGCGCCTTTTGCCGCAATCGCATAGTCGCCGCTGTCCGGGTGTTGCCATACATGGGCCATTGCGCGTAGCGCTGTGCTCAAGGGATAGCTTTGCACCAAGTGCCATCCGTCATACCAATCCTTGGATGTGTCCAGCGGGTCTAGCCGAAGAGCCGCAAAGGCGTGGAAGGCCGCTTCCATGGGATCGGTCGGTGTTTGGGCACTGGCCAGCACTGCGTGCTGTACCAGCGGCGCAAAGTCTGCGGGAAGCGTGTCGCCGTGCCCTGGCATATAAATCGTGGCCGACCCCACACCTTGGACAGCCAAAGCCAGGGCCTGCACCGACATGCGGTTGTGGGTCAGTGTGCCGGTTTTGTCGGTACACAAAACACTGGTGGCGCCCAGAGTTTCGATGGCGTTGATATGGCGCGTTAGCACCCCTACTTGCGCCAGGCGGTGCGCGCCCAGCGCCGGGATGATGGCAAGCACCACCGGGTATTCCTCCGGCAGCATGGCCATCGCCAGCGCGATGCCAGACAACAAAGCAGGCAGCCACTGCCCGCTGCGCCAGCCCATTAAAAGCACCATGGCAGTACACAAACCTAGGCCTAGCGTGGCAAGCACGCGCACCAGCTGCGCGGTTTGCTTTTGCAGCGGGCTTGCCTCGGAATCTAATGCACTTAAGCTGCTACCGATCTTGCCGATTTCGGTGTGGGCGCCAGTGGCCGTGACGCAAAAAATGCCATGGCCGCGCACCAGGTGGGTACCCGAAAAAATATGCGCCTTCAGGGCTGCAGGCTCTGCCATGACTGCCTTGGCCACGGGTATCGATTCGCCTGTGCGCATCGATTCGTCCACCTCTATGTTGTCCGCTTCCAGCAATACGCCATCGGCTGCAACCCGGTCCCCTTCGGCCACCAACACCAGATCGCCCACCACCACCTGGCTCGCCGGGATGCGCACTGCCGCGCCATCGCGTAGCACGCGTGCCTGGTGTTGGTGCATGGCGCGCAAGGCTTCGATGGAGTTGGCCGACTTGCCTTCCTGGTATAGCGTGAGCCCTAGCACCGCGAGCACAAACACCGCTAATACCAACCCTTCATTCAAATCGCCCAGCACGATGTAGAGCACTGCTGCCACCAGCAACAATACAAACATAGGCTCGTGCAGCATGTGGCCTATGCGCCCCACTAAAGAACTCTTTGTGGCCGGGGGCAAGGCATTGGGCCCATCGGCGGCTAGTCGCAGTGCTGCTTGCGCGCTGGACAAACCTTGGCGCGCTTGCTTAGCCTGATGCGCAGCCTGGGGCATGCAAGGGCAGGCCTATTGCGCCGCCAGCAAGCCGCGCAGTGCGTGCAGGCCTACTGGCGGCTCGGGCTGGAAGGCTATAGCGAATAAGTTGGACGACAGCCCCGCCTCGATCCGGCTTTTTTGCGCCACCTCGCCTTGCAGACGGGCGCGCAGCAAGGGATCGCTGGGATGGGCCGCCAACACCGAGCGATTGAGCACCCAGGCATAGGGCTCTATCTTGGCGCGCCGCAAGTCCTCTTGCAGCGCTGCGGCCTGCGATACCGGGGTGCTTTCGGGTAGGGTTACCAAAATAATTTTGGTGTAGTTCTTGTCTTGCATGCGCATCAAAGGTGTGATCAGACTCAGCGCGGCCCCGCCCGCTTGGGGGTAGGTGCTGAGAATCTGCCGGTGGTAGGCGCCGGCAGCGTCCATCAAGAGCAGGGAGTGGCCGGTGGGGGCGGTATCGAGCACCACAAATCCATGACGCGCTTGTGCCACGATATGCGAGAAGGCATGAAACACTGCCACCTCTTCGGTACAAGGCGACTGCAAGTCCTCTAGGAGCAGTGCTTTTTCATCCGCACTTAAAGCAGCTTTGGATGCCATCATTTTGTCGATATAGCGCTGGGTCTCCACTTTGGGGTCGATGCGGCTGACGCGCAGTCCGGGCACCTCTTGGGCCAAGGTTTGCGCCAGATGGGCTGCCGGGTCGGTAGTGCTTAAGTGCACGGTTTTGCCCTTGGCCAGCAAGCCCAGGGCTAGAGCTGCGGCAATCGTGGTTTTGCCTACGCCGCCTTTGCCCATGACCATGACCAATCCGTGGTCTTGCAGCGACAAATCTTCGATGAGTGTCGTAATCGACTTTTGCGCATGCACCTCTAAGGCGGCTGTACTTGGTAAATGCACTGTTTGTCCATCGCAAAGCAAGGCCCGCAATGCTGCGATACCGACGCTGTCAAAACTGCGCAGGGGAACGTCGTCACGCGGCAGCAGGGCCAGTGCTTGGGGCAGGGCCTCCAAGGCCTTGGCACCTTGGTCTTCGATGGCCCGGGCAATCGGATCCTGCGAATCACTTGCGTGAAATACGCCATTGACGATCAGTCGTTGCTTGGATAGACCTAGCGCCAATAAATCCTGACTGGTGCGGGCGGCTTCCTGCAGCGCACTGGTTTCGGGGCGGGCCACCAAGATGACCGCAGTGCGTGTCGGATCGCTCAATGCGGCCAAGGCTTGGTTAAAGCGCGCCTCTTGCATTTTGAGGCCCGAATGCGGGCCCAAGCAGGATGCGCCCTGGTCGTTGTTAGCCAGAAAACCACTCCAGGCTTTGGGCAGGCTGAGTAAACGCAGCGTATGCCCGCTAGGCGCGGTGTCAAACACGATATGGTCATAGCTGCTTTGGGCGTCGGCCAGCAGGCTAGAGAACTCGTCAAAAGAGGCAATCTCTGTGGTGCAGGCACCGGATAACTGCTCGGTGACAGCCGCTTTTTCTGCCGCGCTGGCTGCTGCGCCCATGTGGTCTATGACGCGTTGGCGGTAGGCGAGGGTCGCCACATCGGGGTCGATGTTGATACACGCCAGACCGGGCACGCCCGGCACCAGTACCGGGACGTTTTGTAGCGTGATGCCCAGCATCTCATCGAGGTTGGACGCGGCATCGGTGCTGACCAGCAAGACGCGCTTGCCCGCGTCGGCCAGGGCTATTGCGCTTGCGGCAGACACAGAGGTTTTGCCGACGCCGCCCTTGCCAGTAAAGAATAGAAAGCGTTCAGGCTTATCGAGCCAGTGCATAGGGTTCATCTAGTCTTTGGTGGGATAGGGATGTCATCGCGACAGCACGGCCTGAAACTGGCTCAGCTGCAGCTTCAGATCGGCAATTTCGCGCAAGTACTGCACCACAATCACTACCGAAAAAAGGTCTAAGTCGTAGTCCCGCCGCTGCTTGCAGGCGACCAGTAGATGGCTGAGGCTGGCGCCATCAAAATAGTCCAAGCCTTCGCGGGCAAATGCGCATTGCAGGGCACCGTAATCCACCAAGTCGCGTACCTCACTTAACTGCAGGCCACATAAATTGGCAAGTTGTAAGCCACTCAGGTGGTCTAGGGTTTCAATGGAATGGACGCTATGAACGATTTGTGCCATGGGTGGCCTCCCTATCAAGTGGTGCTCTGGCGTGAAAGCTGGAGAGGTCCGCCAGCGCCTGGTAATGGATGCGCTCGGCCTCCGAGATGGCCTTGGGCGTCTTGATCTGAATCACCGCCAGCATGTCGCCGCGTACGCCCTTGGGGCCGGGCAAGCCGTGGGCTTTTAAGCGCAGCTTATGCCCTGCTTGGCTGCCTGCTGGCACAGTCAGCAGCACCGGGTCTTGCAGGGTGGCGATTTGCACCTCGGCGCCCAACACGGCTTCCCAGGGCGCCAAATCCAAATGAAACAGCAGGTCATGGCCTAGCGGCGTAAACACCGGGTCGGGTGCCAGTACCACTTGCAGGTAATAGTCGCCGGGCGGACCACCATGCCAGCCTTTGCCGCCTTTGCCACGCAGCCGGATTCTTTGGCCCTGGCGCACCCCTGCGGGAATATCCACCATCAGGTCTTTGGATTGCCCGTCGTCCATCCAGGTGATGGGCACACGCATGCCATTGAGCGTGTCGCGCAAGGCCATGCTGATGGTGTCTTCGAAGTCCTGTCCGGGCCGTGGGGTACTGGCCCTTGCGGAGGGGCCCGAGCGCGCGTGCAGCGAAGCGAGTAAGTCTTCCAGGTTCAGGTCTTCAAAGGCGTCGTCCCCACCTTGGTATTGGGCGCGCCACTGCGGCGGCGGTACAAAGTCGCCTTGTGCACCCGCTGCGCCTAGCGCATCGTAAGCGGCGCGTTTGTCCGGGTCTTTCAATATCGCATAGGCCTGCGCAGCTGCTTTGAAGCGCTCTTCAGCGCCCGCGTCTTGGGACACATCAGGGTGGTTTTTGCGCGCCAGGCTGCGATAGGCCTTTTTGATCGCGTCCAGATCGGCGTTTTTAGCAAGCCCTAGAACGGCGTAATAGTCTGTGAATTGCATGCAGCGCCTGCGGGTTTGGCTCGTGTGTGCGCAGGACTCCCCAAGCGGGAGGCCTGTTGGCGTTTAACGCACATCTTTAAAGGGGATGCGCATGCCGCCGAGCGTAGGCTATTGGGCGGCAAGAGGCTTGATTTGTGTCAAGGCTAGGATGCAGGAGAAACCGTTTTCATGCAGGCCTGCATCAAACGCAGGCGAGGATTTTTCGTCGAGCGCGTCCTCGGTTGATCACGCGCTTGGAGGCTTTACTCGGACTGGCGCAGCATGAGCGTGAGCAGCACCATGGCTATCAGGGCCGAAACGATGCCGTGGCTAAAGTTAAGCCAGATGGGGCGCAGGCTCAGCACCATCAGCAGGCCGCCGAGTAAGACTTGGCTCATAAGTAAATAGCGCCATACTTTGACCAAGAGCACGCCCCCGTTAGGTCGCCGATGGCGCATGAATAAAACCATGCATACGATAAAGCCTACAGCGCTAGCCACATGCAGCCAAACCGCCCAGCCGAGCTGGTGAACCCACTGGCTCTTGGCGGCAGCACCCGCACCGGTCCCCATATGCAGCACCAATGCAGCCAGCGTTAGCAGCGCTATGCGCGTCAAGGGCTTTGGGCGTTCTCGTGTGGCGCGCGTAAATTCGCGCAGACTCCAAAACGCCATGAGCAGCAGCGAACCTAAAGCTACATTGAGCACCGTGATGGCTTCGATGCGGTAGCCGGGGGTGAGCGGCCCGATGAGGGCCAAGCTTATCGTGGTGACAAGTACCCCTGCGATTGCTTGCTTCCTGCCAGGGCCAAGGCCTGGCTTGCGAAAGCACATCAGCAATGCGAGTAGTGCCAGCACGCCCACGCCCGACGCAGACAGGCGGTGCACCGTGCGACTAGCCTGCTCCATCGCCGGTGCGAGCACCGACTCGGTATGCCCGTCCAAGGCCGCTTGGGTTGCGAGTCGCAGCAGCAGGCTGGTCGCCAAGATAAGCAAGGTCAGCACCGTGCCGATAGTGGCCAATGCGTAGCACGCACGGTGTAAGTTAGAGCTTGATGTTTGGTTCATTTAGGGTGTTTGCGCAGATTGAAGCAAGGCCTGCAGAACCACCCCGATAAAGAGTATTCCACCCACAATAGCGATCAAGCCGCCCAAGCCCATCAGGCCCATGCCCAAAATTTCTTGTGTCGAGTGCAGCACCTGATCGGCCCCGGCCACTTTGCGCTGCACGCCGTAGCCGCCCGACCAGACCAAACCTAC
>CANKNK010000129.1 GCA_947483455.1 Comamonadaceae bacterium
TTCCGCTATTTGCTGCCCTGGCGCCATACGGTGCTGTCCAAAGCGGTTGCCAAGGCGCGTAGCCGAAGGCGCGATTTGCTGCAAAAAGTGCAGCGCGAAGTGGAAGCCACATTTGCTGCCCATGGTATGCCGGTACGCATATCGGGCCGGGAAAAAGCGCTGTATTCGATTTACCGCAAGATGCATTACAAGCACCTCAGCTTTGCCCAGGTCACCGATGTGTATGGCTTTCGCGTGCTGGTGCCGGATATTACCGATTGCTATACCGCGCTAGGACTCTTGCACCAGCTCTACAAGCCGGTGCCCGGCAAATTCAAAGACCATATTGCGATCGCCAAAGTCAATGGCTACCAATCATTGCATACCACTTTGGTAGGCCCGGCTGGCATCAACGTGGAATTTCAGATGCGTACCGAGTCCATGCACTTGGTGGCCGAATCCGGCGTGGCCGCACATTGGTTGTACAAAGTGAATAAGCCGCAAGACAGCGCGCAAGAGCGCTTGGGTGCGCAGTGGTTGCAGTCGCTGCTGGACATCCAGGATGAAACCCACGACGCTACCGAGTTCTGGGAGCATGTGAAGGTTGATTTATTCCCGGACGCGGTCTATGTGTTCACGCCCAAAAGCCAGATCATGGCCATGCCGCGCGGCGCCACGGTGGTGGATTTTGCCTATGCGATTCACAGCAATGTGGGCGACCGCACTATGGCAGCGCGCATCAATGGCGAGCAAGTGCCATTGCGCACCGAGCTGAAAAACGGGGACGTGGTGGAGGTGATTACCGCACCTACCTCCACGCCCAACCCGGCCTGGTTGAGTTTTGTGCGCACCGGGCGTGCGCGCTCCAAAATCCGCCACCATCTCAAGACCATGCAACTGACCGAGTCGGCGGACTTAGGCGCCAAACTGCTGGCGCAGGCCCTGCGTGCTGAAGGCATCGAACACGTGCCCGAAGGCGATAGCTATAAATCGCTATGGGACAAAGTGCTGCGCTTTACCGGCAGCAAAAACCGCAAAGAATTGCTCACGGACATCGGGCTGGGCAAGCGCATCGCCAATATCGTGGCCAAGCGCATGGTCAACCTGCTGGCCGAAGCCGGGCATAAACCCGATGCCTTGCTGCTCACGCGCGAACGCTTTGCGTCGGACAACGCCCATGGCATGGGTACGATTACCCTGGACGGCAGCGAGAACGCCTCGGTCAAATACGCTGCATGTTGCCGACCGATTCCCGGCGACAACATCGTGGGTTACCTTGGGCGTGGCGAGGGCCTGGCGGTGCACGCAGCGGATTGTCCGGTCGCCAAAAAATTGCAGCACAAAGATGGCGAACGCTTTATGGGTGTGGAGTGGAGCGATGAAATCGTGCGCCCCTTCGAAACCGACCTGGCGCTTACCGTCATCGATGGGCGCGGCGTCATGGCCAAGGTCGCGTCCGTGCTGGCCGCTGCCGAAGCCGATATCGTGCATATCGAAATGGGCGAAGCCAACAGCCATGATGCCAAGGACATGCATTTTGTGATCGCGGTGCGCGACCGCGCGCATTTAGAAAGTATTTTGACCAAGCTGCAGCGCTCTACGGTGGTGATGCACGCCAAGCGCAGCAAGAAAACGGGGTGAGGTTTTTTTGGGCGTTCGCAAGAACTCCGCTAGGAGGCGGGAGCATGCACCTTTGGCATTTGAAATATTGCTTGCCTAGCGCACTGCAGAACTTGCGCATGCCAAGCGGCGCGTATCGCCAAGCTTGCCCCCTGGTTTAACCGGGTTTGGCAGCGCTTGGTGCCGGGTAGTGCACCGCCAGCACTTCAATTTCTGCCACGCGGCCCGGCATGGGTAGGCGCAGCACATCACCCACGCGGGCTTTGAGCAGGGTACGCGCTATCGGAGAAATCCAGCTCACTTCGCCGGCGGCGCTGTCGGCCTCATCGATGCCGGTAATCGTGACAGTGCGTTGTTCGTCCAGGTCATCCACATAGGTCACCGTGGCGCCGAAAAAAATCTGCGCGTTACCGTGGTGCAAGCTGGGTTCGGTAATCACTGCAATTTCTAAGCGGCGGGTAAGAAAGCGGATGCGCCGGTCGATCTCACGCAAGCGTTTTTTGCCATAGAGGTAGTCGCCGTTTTCCGAGCGGTCCCCATTGCTGGCCGCCCAATGCACTACGTCCACCACTTTGGGCCGTTCCTCGTCGATCAATTGCAATAGCTCGTCGCGCAGCGTCTGATATCCGTGGGGCGTGATGTAGTTTTTGCCGCCACCGGGCAAGGCCGCCAGCGGGACTTCGCCATCGTCCTCGTCGTCTTCGCTCTCTTTGGTAAAGGCTTTGCTCATGGGCGTAGGTAGGCGCGGCTGCAGACGCTACAGGCTTTAGCGGCCCAGACGGGCTTTGTGCCGCCTAGCGCGAAGGGTCGGTGCAAATGCGTGCGCAGGCGTTTCATAGAATGCGCATTCTAAGAACGCCGCCATGTTCAGCTTTTTCAAAAAAAAACCACCCGCCCCATCCGCCGCCCCTGGTCTCAGCGCAGCAGGCGCAACGCCCCAGGCCACAGCGCTTGCAGCACCGGAGAAGGGCGCAAGCGCGCCGCAGCGCCAAAGCTGGCTGGGCAAGCTCAAAGCCGGTCTGGGCAAAACTGCAGCAGGCATCGCCTCGGTCTTTGGCGGCACGCGCATCGACGAGGCTTTGTTTGAGGACCTGGAAAGCGCCTTGCTCATGGCCGATGCCGGGGTATCGGCGACCACGCACTTAATCGCGGAGCTGCGCCGCCTGGCCAAGGAGCGCAAAGCCGAAACGCCGGAACAACTCAAGGCTTTGTTGGTCGAGGCGCTTGTCCGCTTGCTCGCGCCCTTGGAGCGCAGTCTGGTCATAGGGCCTGAACAACCCACCGTCATGATGGTGACCGGCGTCAATGGTGCGGGCAAAACCACCTCTATTGGCAAGCTCACGCACCGCCTGGCTGACCAAGGCGCTACGGTGTTACTGGCCGCAGCAGATACCTTTCGCGCTGCGGCGCGCGAGCAACTGACGGTTTGGGCTGAGCGCAATACGGTGGAAATCGTTAGCCAGGAGGGTGGCGACCCGGCGGCGGTGAGTTATGACGCGGTGTGCGCCGGTAAAGCACGTAAAAAAGATGTAGTCTTGATCGATACCGCAGGGCGCCTGCCCACGCAAATGCATTTGATGGAAGAGCTCAAAAAAATGCAGCGCGTGGTGGCCAAGGCCGGTGCTGTTTCTGGGCTAGAGCATTGCCCGCGGGAGGTGTTGCTGGTAATTGATGGCAACACGGGTCAAAACGCCTTGGCCCAGGTGCGCGCGTTTGATGATGCGCTGGGTCTGACCGGCCTCATCATCACCAAGCTCGACGGCACGGCCAAGGGCGGTGTGCTGGCTGCTATCGCACGTGAACGGCCTATTCCGGTGTACTTTATTGGCGTGGGCGAAAAGCTCGAAGAGTTGGAAACCTTTAGCGCCCGCGAATTCGCACAAGCCCTTTTGCAATAAACCCCTGCGCCGTGGGCTGAAATAGCCGCTTTTCACCAGGCTGGCCGGTCCAGGCGCTTAGGCTTCACCCCCTATGCATTACACCTTCACACGCTATTGCGTCTCCATCCCGCGACGCCAAGCCCTCGCCCGCATCGCGAGCCCCGCGCTGGCCGCCACCGTGCTGGCCCTGTCAAGCGGCTTGGGCGCTGCCGGCCGGGTCTTGGCAGAAGATAGCGCCGCCTGGCGTGCCATTCAAGCGCAGGCCAAAGGCCAAACCGTGTACTTCAATGCCTGGGCCGGTTCTCCCGCCATCAATGCCTATCTTCAGTGGGCGGCAGGGCAGTTGGACCAGCGCTATGGCCTGCGCTTGGTGCACGTCAAGATCAGCGACGCCGCCGAGATGGTGCAACGCGTACGCAACGAAAAAGCCGCCGCCAAAAGTGATGGGACCGTGGACTTGGTGTGGATCAATGGCGAAAACTTTTTGGCTATGAAGCGAGAGGGCTTGCTCAAAGGCCCGTTTGCCGAGCAACTGCCTTCCTATGCCTGGGTGGACACCCAGGGCAAGCCCACCACGCGCATTGATTTTTCCGAGCCGGTCGATGGCATGGAAGCGCCCTGGGGCATGGCACAACTGACCTTCATGGTCGACGCTGCGCGGGTGCCCCAAGCGCCGCGCAGTCTGGCGGCCTGGCTGGCGTTTGCGCAAGCCCATCCGGGCCGCATGACGTACCCGCGCCCGCCAGACTTTCATGGCACCAGTTGGCTCAAACAAATGCTGCTCGACCTCAACCCCGGGGCGCTGCGCCAGGCCTTGTACCAGCCACTCACAAACGCCGCCTTTGAGGCGCGCACTGCAGCCTTATGGCGCACCCTGGATGCGGTGCACCCGCACTTGTGGCGCAAAGGCCGCCAGTTCCCCCTGAGCGCCGGTGCGCAACGCCAAATGATGGCAGACGGCGAACTGCTCTGGGCGCTTACTTTCAACCCCAACGAAGCGGCCAACGAAATAGCCGCTAGCCGTTTATCGGCTGCGACGATCAGCTACCAGTTCGATGGCGGCACCTTGGCTAACACGCATTTCTTGGCGATTCCCTTTAACACCCAGGCTTTTGCTGCTGCCCAAGTAACCGCCAATTTTTTACTCGGCGCGCAAGCGCAGGCACGCAAAGCCGATACCACGGTCTGGGGCGACCCGACGGTGTTGGCGGTCGATACACTGCCTGCGGCACAGCGGGCTTGGTTCCAATCTGCGCCTGTGCCCGGTCAATTGCAGGCCTGGGCCCCGGCGATTCCCGAGCCGCATGCCAGTTGGGTCGATGCCTTGGAAAAAGAATGGGCGCGCCGCTATGGCGGCTAGCCGCAGTCGCCGTTGCGATAGCCCGTGACGTGATGATTGCCTAATACTCGCCGCTGTGATATCGCGCAGTGCGGGTTTGCGAGGGCTGTAGCCTTGCCAACGGGGGGCGCGGCCAGGGGAGGCCAAGGGCACCGAAATTTAATCAGGAGACAAGATGAAATCACTATTCAAACTGCTTGGGCTGGTATTGGTACTTGGATTGGCCTATCTTTTGTTATGGCCTGTGCCTATCCAGCCCGTGGCCTGGACCGCTCCCAAAGCGCCGGGTTACCAGGGTCCACACGCGGTCAACGACCAGCTGTCCCAACTCTCGCTACTGGATTTGCACGGCGAAGAGGGGCCCGAACATATTGTCATCGGACCCGATCGCAAGCTCTACACCACGGTCGCCAGTGGCAAGATTTTGCGCATGGCGCAAGACGGCAGTGCCCAGGAAACTTTTGCCAGCACCGGTGGGCGCGTCCTGGGCTTTGACTTTGATGCCCAGGGGCAACTGGTGGCCGCTGACGCGGTCAAAGGACTGTTATCGATTAGCCAAGATGGCAGGATCAGTGTGTTGACCGACAACGTCGACGGGGACCCGATTCGCTACGCCGATGCCGTGGTGGTAGCCAAAAACGGCAAGATGTATTTCAGCGATGCCTCCACCCGATTTGCACCAGCGCAGTGGGGCGGCACCTTTGAAGCCAGTATCTTGGATATCCTGGAGCAGTCGGCCACCGGGCGCATTTTGGAATATGACCCTGCTATGCAGGCAACTCGCATCCTGGCCCAGGGCCTGAGTTTTGCCAATGGGGTCGCACTCAGCCAAGACGAAAGCAA
>CANKNK010000130.1 GCA_947483455.1 Comamonadaceae bacterium
CCCCAAGGACAAACGCACTATCGTGGCCGATGCCAAGCTACAAGCCGTGTTTGGCAAACCCAGCATCAATATGTTTGAACTGGCGGGTATTGTCGGCAAGCATTTGGAGTAAAAGCGGGTCGTCGAGCAACACTGCTAAGCTCTAGCGCAAGCAGCAGCTCGGACGGCCGCAGGCCGCGCGCCTTCGCAGGCACGCGCTGGGACGCTTACAAAGCCACTATGAACTTCACCGAAATAGACGACGACTCCGAGCACAGCACGCACACGCCTGCCCAACGGGCCGCGGCCGCTGCGCGCAGCACCTGGGTGAGCGTGGTGGTCAACGTACTGCTCTCGAGTGTGCAAATCGTGGTCGGCATCGCGGCCAAGTCCCAAGGCTTGGTGGCCGACGGCATCCATTCGCTTTCGGATTTGGTGTCCGATTTTGTGGTGCTGATCGCTGGTCGCCACAGCCAAAAGGACGCGGATGAGGATCACCCTTACGGCCACCAACGTTTTGAAAACGCAGCCTCCTTGGTATTGGGCCTGTTGCTACTAGGTGTCGGCGTAGGCATGGTCTGGTCGGCGGTGGGCAAATTGCAAACCCCCGAATCCATCCCCACCGCGCACGCCTCGGCCTTATGGGTGGCATTGGCGGCACTGGTGTCCAAAGAGCTGCTGTTTCGCTACATGCTGCGCGTGGCCAAACGCGTCAAGTCCGGCATGCTGGTCGCCAACGCCTGGCATGCACGCTCGGATGCGGCCTCCAGCCTGGTAGTGGCGCTAGGCCTGATCGGCAACCTGATGGGCTACCCGCTACTCGATCCGATTGCCGCGCTCATTGTGGGCCTGATGGTGGCCAAGATGGGCTGGGGCTTTGCTTGGGACGCCTTACACGACTTGATGGACCGCGCAGTAGACGAAGATGAAGTACAGGCTATCCGCCAAACCCTGATGGATACCCCCGGCGTGGCCGGCGTGCATGACGTACGCACCCGCAAGATGGGCGATATGGTGGTGGCCGATGCCCATATCGAAGTCGACGCCACCCTCACCGTGGAAGAGGGGCACAACATCGCCGTGGCCGCACGCCAAGCCGTGATGCAACGCCACCGGGTACTCAACCTCATGACCCATGTGGACCCCGCCCACCGCCACGACGGTGACCACGAGGCCACGCCACCCCCTTAGCTCTCATGTCACAAGGAAACACCACCGATGCATCGCACAATTTTTGATACACCGGTGGTTAACACCCTATTACGTGTCATTTCGATAAGTTTTTTAAAGGCCACCGGCTGGAAGATTGTGGGCGAACTGTCGCCCAATTGCCGCAAAAGCGTTTTGATTGCGGCGCCCCACACCAGCAACTGGGATTTGCCCTATATGTTGATGGTCGGCTTCGCGCTGGGCCTCAATATTTACTGGATGGGCAAGGTGCAAATTTTCCGCTTCCCTTTTGGCCCACTTATGCGCTGGCTGGGCGGCATCCCGGTGCAGCGCGAAAACGCGAACAATCTCGTGGCGGCATCGGCAGAGGCGCTGAAATCGGCAAACCGGCCCGTGCAACTGGTAGTGCCTCCTGAGGGCACGCGCAGCAAAGTGCGCTACTGGAAAACCGGCTTTTATTACATCGCCCTGGGTGCGCAAGTGCCCATCGTGATGTCGTTTTTAGACTATGGCAACAAGGTCAGCGGTCTGGGCCCGGCATTTGAGCCCACCGGTGACATGGAGGCCGATATGGTCCGCATCAAGGCCTTTTATGCGCCATTCAAGGGCAAAAACCCGGACCAGTTTTAATCCGTCCGAAACACCCGCACTTTGCGAGACATCGCCAAACCCTGTCTGACTGCAATGCGCCTGTCGCTTAGTGCGAGGCCTTGTGCGTACTGCTCAAAATTTTGTCGGTATAGGCAATCGCCAGCGCGCTGAGCAAAAACGTCACATGGATGATGGTTTGCCACATCAAAACTTTGGTCTCGTAGTTGGCTGCATTGATAAATGTTTTGAGCAAATGGATGGAGCTGATGCCAATAATGGCCGTGCCCAGTTTGACCTTCAGGACCGAGGCGTTGACATGGTCCAGCCACTCGGGCTGATCGGGATGACCGTCCAGGTTCATGCGGCTGACAAAGGTCTCGTAGCCGCCCACGATCACCATGATGAGCAGGTTGGAAATCATCACGACGTCAATGAGTGCCAAGACCACCAGCATGATGAGCGTTTCATTGAGAGCGGTCAGCGGAGCCTCGGACTGGTAACCCATGCTGGTCACCAGGGCTTGCAATGCCGTTTGGTTGCCAAAAGCGGCCTCCAACAGATGCAGCAGCTCGACCCAGAAATGGTAAACATAGACGGCTTGCGCAGCGATCAAGCCCAGGTACAGGGGCAGTTGCAGCCAGCGGCTGGCAAAAATAAGGCCGGGCAGCGGCTTTAGCTTAGGACGTGGTTTGGTGCGGTCTTGCGTCATTTTTTTCTCCCAGATGCATAGGCAATTATCCACGCCGTTTATGGCAATGCATCCATAAACCGTACCGTAAAGCAGGCGCCTGGGGGCATGCGGTCAGGGTGGCTGTCCGTTAAGGCGACGCTGGCACGGTGTTGCCTGGCGATCTCCAGCACGATGGGCAAGCCCAGCCCCGAGCCATCGGCCTCATTGCCCAGGGCGCGGTAAAAGGGCTGGAACACCAACTCCCGCTCGGTCAGGGCCACCCCCGGGCCGCTATCTTCCACTTGCACTGTCAGTGTCTTTGCCAAGGTGTCGGCCAACACGCGCACCGTGATCACGGCGGCGTAGTCGGCACGCGATTGGCTGTAGTTGATCGCGTTATCTACCAAGTTGCGCACCATCTCTTGCAAGAGCGTGGCGTTGCCGTTGATCTTTACGCCGGCACTAGCCGGCTGCGCGCCTTCGTAACCGATATCGATCTGCTTTTCCACCGCGCGCGGCGCGCAGTCACGCACCACGTCCATGGTCAGTCGGGCCATGTCGCAGGGCTGATGGGCCAACACCGCAGCGCTGCTCTCCGCACGCGCCAGGGCCAGCAATTGGTTGACGGTGTGCGTGGCACGGATGCTGGAGCGGCCGATCTGGCGCAAGGATTGTTTGAGCTCATCGGCGCTGGCGTCCTGGCGCTGCGCCAAATCGGCCTGCATGCGCAAGCCGGCCAAGGGGGTTTTTAGCTGGTGCGCCGCATCGGCCAAAAACCGTTTTTGGGTGGCAATGGAATCTTTCAAGCGCAATAGCAAATCGTTGACCGAGGCCACCAGCGGCACCACTTCCATGGGCACGGCCTGCGCGTCCAAGGGACTTAGGTCATCGGGTTTGCGGGCGCGTATGGTTTCTTCCAGACGGTTGAGCGGTTTGATCGCTTGTGCCAAAGCCAGCCACACCAGCAGCACCGCCACGGGCAAGACCACAAACTGCGGCAGCATCACGCCCTTGACGATCTCGGTGGCCAGCACGGCGCGCTTGTCCATGGTTTCGGCCACCTGCACCAGGGCCAGCTGGTTGCCAGGCAAGTCCAAGCGCACCCACATCGAGGCTACTTTCAAGTCCACCCCAGCCAGGGTCACATCGCGTAAACGCACTTCGCCCACGGGATTGCGTTCATCCTGAACGGGCGGCGGTAAATCCGCATCGCCGCCCAAGACCTGCCCTTGGGGTCCGAGCACTTGGTAGTACACCGTGTCACTGTCTTCGGTCCGCAGCAATTCGCGCGCGGGCTGGGGCAGGGAAAAATGCAATTGCGCATGCTGCACCGTGATGTACTGCGCAAGTACGCCGGCGTTGTATTCCAGCGCACGGTCAAAAGGTTTACCGGCGATACCCTGGGCCACCAACCAAGTCAGCACCAGGCTGATCGGCCACAGCAGCAGGATGGGCGTGAGCATCCAGTCCAGAATTTCGCCGAACAGCGAGCGCTGTTCACTTTGGAAGACTTTCAATTCGGGATTTTTTCCAGGCAATAGCCCAAACCGCGCACGGTGGCGATGCGGATCGGGCCTTTTTCGATTTTCTTGCGCAAGCGATGGATATAGACCTCAATCGCGTTATTGCTCACCTCCTCGCCCCATTCGCATAAGCGCTCTACCAACTGGTCTTTGCTGACCAGGCGGCCCGTGCGCTGCAACAGCACTTCCAAAAGGCCCAGCTCACGCGCCGACAACTCCACCATCTTGCCATCGATGGTGGCCACGCGTCCCGATTGGTCATAGACCAGCGGCCCGTGCTTGATATTGCTGCTAGCCGCACCCATGCCCCGGCGCACCAGGGCCCGCGCCCGTGCTTCGAGCTCTTGCAGGCTAAAGGGTTTGGCCATGTAGTCGTCAGCGCCGTAATCCAGGCCCTTGACGCGTTCTTCCACGCTGTCGGCGGCGGTCAATATCAACACCGGCAGCGAAGAGCCGCGCGCGCGCAAGCGTTTGAGCACTTCCAGGCCATGCATTTTGGGCAGACCCAGGTCCAGGATCAACAAATCAAACTCGGAGTTGGTCATCAGCGCCGCATCGGCTTCGCTGCCGCTGGCCACATGGTCTACCGCGGCGCCGGCATTGCGCAAGGCACGCAACAAGCCGTCGGCAAGTACCTGATCATCTTCGGCGATCAATATACGCATGCTTGTCTCCTTGCGCTGTGCGCGCTATGTGTGGGTCAGTGCGTCGACCAAACCATTCTAGGCGGCAGCGCCGTAGGCCTCCAGGCCCAGCGCTACCACTGTGGCAATTTCGTCGCCCACGGCGGCGCGCAGCTCGGCCTCGGCCTGCGCCACGCTATCGCGATAGGCGGCCAGCCAGGCCAGGCCGGTGGGCGTAAAGCAGACGCGGCGCGCCCGCGCATCGTGCGCATCGCCCTCGCGCTGCACCATGCCCCAGGCCTCGCACTGCGTGACCAGGGTGGCCATGGCCTGCTTGCGCATACCCGCGCGCTGGGCCAGATCCGTCAGGCGCGCACCTTCGGGCGGCAAGTGGCGGCTGATGTGCCAGTGTGCCGCCGTCAACTGGCCGCGCTGCGCCAGATTGGAGAGGCCCAGGGAGACGCCGGGGTGGCGCGCCATCAGCGCCATCACCCGCGCATCAAAGCGCTCCAGGGCCAGGCGCAACCAATGGCCCACATGGTTGTAACGCCAGGTATCCGGGGGCAAAGAGGGGGGTTCTCGCATCGCAGATATAGTAATACAAACTGACTAAATTTATTGTTTACAGGTTTCAATATCAGCGTAAACTACTGTTCAAGCATCCAGCCTGTAGTTAATCCCAGAGGCTAGTGTGCTCCAGTAACCCCACCCTTTATGCACAGGAGATAGCCATGGACGCACCCGTTAAAAATTTCGCCGCCAACGCTGAAAAAGCCAAGGCCCTGCAAGTAGCGCTTGCACAAATCGAGAAGCAATTTGGCAAAGGCACCATCATGCGCCTGGGCGAAGGCGAAGTGATTGAAGACATCCAGGTCGTGTCCACCGGCTCGCTGGGCTTGGATATCGCCCTGGGCGTCGGCGGCCTGCCGCGCGGCCGGGTGGTCGAAATCTACGGCCCGGAGTCCTCTGGCAAAACCACGCTGACCTTGCAAGTGATTGCGGAAATGCAAAAACTGGGCGGTCAGTGCGCCTTTGTCGATGCCGAGCACGCGCTAGACATCCAGTACGCGCAAAAGCTCGGC
>CANKNK010000131.1 GCA_947483455.1 Comamonadaceae bacterium
AGGGTGTTGGCGGTACCCAGATCAATGGCCAGGTCGGTTGAAAAATAACGGGTGAAAGCTCCAAGCATGGCGTGTCCTTGTCGACATGCAGCGCGGTCGCATGCTGCATCGTCTGTGTTTTGTCGGTAAATGGCTGATTTCAGGCGCAAACGGCAGGTGGAAAGGCCGCGCAAGCCAAAGGCAGGATAATAACCCATTGCCCCCAAAATTCCGCCTTGCGCCCAGGGGCACCCCAAGCAAACCACCCTGTAAAGACCGCCTTTTTTCACATGTCCCTGACTTCCCACGATATTGACCGACTCGCGCAGCTCTCTCGGCTGCAATTTGAACCTCCCGCCGCCGAACGATTGCTTGGGCAGCTCAATGGTTTTTTTGAGATCGTTGAGCAAATGCGTGCCGTCAACACCCAAGGCGTGGTGCCCATGGCGCACCCGGTCGATGCGATGCAAGGCTTAAGCCAGGCGATTGCCGACGCCGACGCCCACGGTATGACGCTGCGTTTGCGCGAGGACGTGGTCAGCGAGCCCAACCAGCGCGAAGCCAACCTGCGCAGCGCTCCCGCGGTAGAACGCGGCTTGTTCTTGGTGCCGAAAGTGATCGAGTAAACCATGGCTGATCTGCACAACAAAAGCGTGGCGCAGTTGGCGGCTATGCTGAAAAACAAAGAAGTCAGTGCGGTGGAAGTGGCCACGCGTTTTCTAGCGCGCATGGGCGGTAATCCGCACACCGCTTTTCTGGATGTCAATAGCGAAGTGACGCTGGCGCAAGCCCGGGCCTCTGACAACAAAATTGCCGCAGGCACCGCAGGTCCTTTAGAAGGTGTGCCTATCGCGCACAAAGATATTTTTGTCACCAAAGATTTCGCCACCACGGCGGGCTCCAAGATATTGAAGGACTACCGCTCGCCGTTTGACGCCACCGTGGTCGCGCGTTTGCGCGATGCGGGGATGGTGACGCTGGGCAAACTCAATTGCGATGAATTTGCCATGGGCTCGGCCAATGAAAACTCAGCTTACGGTGCCGTTAGCAACCCTTGGGACACCACACGCATTCCCGGTGGCTCGTCGGGCGGCAGCGCGGCGGCGGTGGCCGCCCGCCTGACCCCTGCCGCAACCGGCACCGACACCGGCGGCTCCATCCGCCAGCCAGCGGCGTTTTGTGGCATCACCGGCATCAAGCCCACCTACGGGCGGGCCTCGCGCTATGGCATGGTGGCATTCG
The DNA here is from genome assembly GCA_947483455.1 of Comamonadaceae bacterium. Classification (GTDB taxonomy): domain Bacteria; phylum Pseudomonadota; class Gammaproteobacteria; order Burkholderiales; family Burkholderiaceae_C; genus Allorhodoferax. The sequence continues at coordinate 1,222 of CANKNK010000131.1, forward strand.
CCTCCAGTCTGGACCAGGCCGGCCCGATGGCGCGCAGCGCTGAAGATTGCGCTTTGTTGTTGTCCGCCATGTGCGGGCCTGACCTAGACCGGGACTCGACTTCGCTGAATGTGGCGAAGGAAGATTTTTCGCGGACCTTGATGCAGCCGCTGCAAGGTATGCGCGTGGGCATTCCGACTGAATTTTTTGGCCAAGGATTGGCCAGCGATGTGCGCAGTGCCATAGAGGCTGCTTTGAAACAACTGCAAACCCTAGGCGCTTCGCTGGTGCCCATCGCTTTGCCGCGGACCGAGTTGTCTATCCCGGTGTACTACATCATCGCGCCTGCCGAGGCCTCAAGCAACCTCAGTCGTTTTGATGGGGTGAAGTTCGGCCACCGCGCCAAAGAATTTGCAGACCTGGCAAGCATGTATGAAAAAACCCGTAGCGAAGCCTTTGGCCAAGAAGTGAAGCGTCGCATCATGATCGGCGCCTATGTGCTGTCGCACGGTTATTACGACGCCTACTATTTGCAAGCGCAAAAAATCCGCCGCATGATTGCGGATGATTTTCAGCAAGCCTTCAATCAGTGCGACGTGATTGCGGGTCCGGTCGCACCGACTACGGCATGGAAACTCGGCGATAAGTCAGACGACCCGCTGGCCAATTACCTGGCTGACATCTTCACCCTGCCTGCGTCGCTGGCCGGTTTGCCCGGCATGAGCATGCCAGTAGGCTTTGGTGAAAGCGGTATGCCCGTAGGCATGCAACTCATAGGCAACTATTTGCAAGAGTCGAAGTTGTTGAACGTAGCGCACCAGTACCAATTGCATACCAACCATCACACCCAGCTACCCGGAGGTGCCGCATGAGCGCCGCCAAACTGGTTCATGGCTACGAAGTCGTCATCGGCTTTGAAACCCATGCCCAACTCTCCACGCAAAGCAAAATTTTTAGCCGGGCGTCTACCGCCTTTGGTGCCGAGCCGAACACCCAGGCTTGCGCGGTCGATTTAGCCTTGCCCGGCACCTTGCCGGTAATGAACAAGGGCGCGGTGGAACGTGCCATTGAACTCGGGCTGGCACTGGGCTCACACATCGCTGAGCGCAGCATCTTTGCGCGTAAAAATTATTTTTACCCTGATCTGCCCAAGGGCTACCAAATCAGCCAGTTTGAAATCCCCGTGGTGCAGGGCGGCGAAGTTTCTTTCTTTTTGGGCGACGAGAAAAAAACCGTGCGCTTGGTGCGTGCGCATTTGGAGGAAGATGCAGGCAAGTCGCTGCACGAAGATTTCATCGGTCAATCGGGCATCGACCTCAACCGCGCTGGCACGCCGCTGTTAGAAATCGTCACCGAGCCCGATATGCGCTCCAGCGAAGAGGCGGTAGCCTATGCCAAAGAGCTGCACAAAATTGTCACTTGGATTGGCATTTGTGACGGCAATATGCAAGAGGGCAGTTTCCGCTGCGACGCCAATGTGTCGGTACGCAAACCCGGCGCGCCGCTGGGCACCCGCCGTGAAATTAAGAACTTGAACAGCTTCAAGTTCATGCAACAAGCGATCGACTATGAAGTGCGCTGGCAAATTGAACAAATAGAAGACGGCCTCGCCATTCAACAAGCCACCGTTTTGTTCAACCCGGACACCGGCGAGACCCGCGCCATGCGCACCAAAGAAGACGCCGCCGATTACCGCTACTTCCCGGACCCGGATTTGCCGCCGCTGGTGATTTCGCGCGAATGGGTGGAGCGCGTGCGCAGCGAGATGGCCGAGTTGCCGCGTGTCATGGCCGAACGCTTTGTCACGCAATATGGGCTGCCCGAATACGACGCCACGCAACTCACGCAAAGCAAAGCGATGGCGGCTTATTTTGAAGAGACGGCCAAGGCTTGCGGGCAAGCGAAGTTGGCGAGTAACTGGGTCATGGGCGAGTTGTCCCGGCGCATGAATGCGGACGGCCTGGGCATCGAGCAGTTGCCCGTGAAGGCGGCGCAGCTCGGTGCATTGATTCAGCGTATCGCCGACGACACCATCAGCAACAACGCGGCCAAGCAAGTATTTGATGCCTTATGGAGCGAAGGCCAAGATGCGCAGGGCGCCGCTGGCGCAGCGCGTGTTGACGCCATCATCGAAGCCAAAGGCCTCAAGCAAATGAACGACACCGGCGCCTTGGAAGCCATCATCGACGAGGTGCTGGCCGCCAACCCGAAAAACGTCGAAGAATTCAAAGCCGGTAATGCCAAGGCCTTGAACGGCTTGGTCGGCCCCATCATGAAGGCCAGCAAGGGCAAGGCCAATCCGGCGCAGGTCAATACTTTGTTGCTAAAGAAACTGGGTTGATACGGCCTTATTGACGGTACCCCGTGCAAACAGAAGGCCGGCGCTGAACGCATTGCTGGGAGATATCCGTTGCAGGGATATCGACTCCATGGGCACAAGCGGTTTCTATGCCTTCAGCCAATCATCAACCACTAGCAAGCCAACTTGCGCAAACACTCTGTCATTACTCACCAGCGTAGCATTTACATGTAAGGCATGCGCCGCAATTTGTAAATCCAGCGCGGCCAGCGGCGTACCCTTTTTATATAGCGCTGCGCGCAGCGTGCCGTAGGTTTGCGCGACTGCGGCATCCCAAGGCATCACTTCCACGCGGCGTAAAAACTCGTTGACTGCGTCTCTTAAAGCCAATGCCTGCGGGCGCTTTGCCAAGCCAAAGGCCAACTCGCCCGCCGTGACGGCGGATATGCATACGCTGTGCATAGGCACTTCCAATAAGCGCGCAATAGCTTGGGGTTGGCGCTTGATGATGTGGCTCACCATGTTGGTGTCCAGCATGTAAAGGCTTGTCATGCTGATGTTCAGTGCCCAAGCGGCTTGGACATCGCATCTAAAGGGTCCCGGTCCGGCGATTGCGTGTGCCCTGCTGCCAGTCGCTCTGCGGGGCTCAAAAAATCATCGGCATCTTCGATCGCTTGCGCAGCCACCAAAAATCCGTCCCAGTCATGCGGCCGCCTGGAGAGGATAACGTCACCGGTCAGCGCATCTTTGCGGATAAAGACTTCTGTCGCGTCAAATCGAAACGCGGCGGGCAGGCGCACGGCCTGGCTGCGGCCATTGGCAAATAGTTTGGCGGCTTGGGACACGGAGGGCCTCCCGGCAACAGGTGGTAGATACCAAAGTATATGCCATTCATTTTTGTTAGAGACATACCTCCTTAACGCCGCCTCAAGCCAAAAACACACGCCCGCCGCGCGGTCGCACCAGCACTGGGTCAGCGTCGCGCAGTGGCGTGGCGGCATATTCCTGCAAGCCCATGTGCACCTCCAGCACTTCGCCCTGGGGAAGTATGGATGTATCTTGCAGCGTAATTTCCAGGCGCACCAGTGGGCCCGCAGCCAAAACGCGCAGCACCTGGCCCACTATCCAGTCGGACGTATCGGCAACACCAGTGGCGGGTCGTATCTCCAGCTCGTAGGGCCGCACGAACGCATAGCCAGCTTGTTGCGAGGCGGTCTGCTGTAATTCGGGGCAGGCAATACGTGCGCCCCCGCTGCCAATACGCAAACTGCCATCTTCAATATGCCCTTGCAAGCGATTGACCTGGCCCAAAAAGCTGAACACAAACGGACTGGCCGGTTGCTCCCACACCGCTTGCGGCGTGCCTACCTGCTCTATACGGCCCCGGTTCATCAGCACCACGCGATCGGACACTTCGAGCGCTTCTTCTTGGTCATGGGTGACAAAGACGCTGCTGACATGCAACTCGTCGTGCAAACGGCGCAACCAGCGGCGCAATTCTTTGCGCACTTTGGCGTCCAGCGCTCCAAACGGTTCATCGAGCAGCAAGACCTGTGGCTCCACAGCCAGGGCGCGGGCCAGGGCAATGCGTTGGCGCTGCCCGCCCGAGAGCTGCGCCGGGTAGCGATCGCCCAGCCAGTCGAGCTGGACCAGGTCCAGCAACTGATGCACTTTGTCTTTGATCTGCGCTTCGCTAGGGCGGCTGGCACGCGGCCGCATGCGCAGGCCAAAGGCCACGTTGTCAAACACCGTCATATGGCGGAACAAGGCATAGTGCTGGAACACAAAGCCGACGTTGCGTTCACGCGGGTGTACGCCGGTGGCATCGACGCCCGAAAAATAGATGCTGCCGGCATCGGCGCTTTCTAAGCCAGCGATGATGCGCAGCAATGTCGTCTTGCCACAGCCCGACGGCCCGAGCAGCGCGACCAGTTCGCCCGATGCAATCTCCAGGCTGACATCGTCCAAGGCTTGGAAGCTGCCAAATTGCTTGCTGACATGGTCAATCGAAATACTCATAGGGGGGATGGTCTTAAGGGCTGACAGGACGCTCGGGTGAAAGGCTTTGGGCGATCCGCTGCTGGCGCTCAAACTTCCACT
>CANKNK010000132.1 GCA_947483455.1 Comamonadaceae bacterium
CCAGTTTTGCGCGCGAGGATGGCGCGCAAGTACCCTTATGGCATGACTCGGAAGTGGCAGCGATTGCCTTTGCCATTGAGAACATTATTGCGATGCGCCAAGATGGGCAGACCCAGGACAAGAACCTGCTCAAGGCGGACGCAGGCATCAGTCCACAAGCCCTGGGTGGCAAAAAATGCCCTGAATGCGGCGCCCGCGCCGTCGTCAAAAAAGACGGCTGCGAGCATTGCGGCGCTTGCGGCTGGCTGGGCAGCTGCGGCTGAGAAACAGCTCTTGATTTAGGTCAAGCCCGATAGGGGCCAGCCATGCGACAGTGCGGCGCATGCCCGACACCCTAGCCAAACCCACGCACGCCAGTATCCGCATCATCCAAGAGGAACATGGTTCGCTAGCGGCCATGCTGCGCTCTAGCGTGATGATGGTGCAGCGCGGACCGCAAGACCAGCCCGAGCGCTTTTTTGACGTGATGCGCGCCATGCTGTTTTACATGGACGAGTTTCCCGAGCGTTTGCACCACACCAAAGAAAGCGAGTTGCTGTTCCCCACGGTCGCAGCGCGCTCCTCTGCGGCGCGCGAAGTAGTGGGCCAGCTCAACCACGAGCATAGCGTGGCCGAATCTAAAGTGCGCGAAATGCAGCACCTCCTATTGGCCTGGGAACTGCTGGGAGACTCGCGCCGAGAACGCTTTGAATTAGCGCTCAAGGCCTATGTGGATTTCTACTTGCTGCACATGCAGTTGGAAGAAACCGTAGTGATAGCCCAGGCCTTGCAGGTGCTAGACGATGGCGATTGGAGGGCGCTGAACAGCGCGTTTTCGGTCCAAGGCAACCCGCTGACCGGCAAATACCCGCGCGAGCCTTTGTATGACCGTTTGTTCACCCGTATTACTATGCACGCTCCGGCGCCAATTGGTCTGGGGCCTTCATCCACCTAGGCAAGCGATATGTCCTCTATGCCCCGCACTCCGATGTTGCGTCCGAACCAGCAAAACCCACTTCAGCCCGGCAGGGCCATTGCGATGGCGGCAAAGCGCTCCAAGGTGGATGCACTGCGCCGCAGCCTGGCGCTGTTAGCCGCGTGTGTTTGCGTCACAGCCATGCCCCTGTCGGCAAGTGCCGAGGATTTTCCGAAGACTTCTCCCTCGCAATTACCTGGCGCATTGCAAGAGCTGTATGCCCGCGAGCAGCCCGGTTTGGGTCAATACGGTCATTGCGCAGCCGGTTTTGACAGCCGCACCGACGGCATGAAAATGGCCCTGAGCTGCTCTATCTATGTACGCTCATCAGCCCAGGGCGCGCGCTTGGCAGTCAAGCTGTGCAATGAGCGGGCAGACTTTTTAAAGATCAAGGCGCGCTGCAGCTTAATCGTGGACTAGGCCCTGGGTCCGTCAGCGCAGGCGGTAGCGGCATGCCATAGCCCGCCTAGGTGCGCGGGTAAGGGGGCGGCACGCATAATTGAGGCTATGTTGACCGCCCCATCCGCCTCTAACCCTCTCACCGCTTTGCCCACCAACGACTATGACCTTCCCGCGGGCGCTTCGCCTCTAGAACATCTGGGCGTCATTGCGCTGCAGGGCCCGGACGCTGCCAGTTTTATCCACAACCAGCTAACCAACGACTTTCTGCTGTTGGACGCGCAGCATGCGCGGCTGGCGGCTTTTTGCAGCGCCAAGGGCCGCATGCAAGCGAGCTTTATCGGCTTGCACGGCCAGAGCGAACAGTTGCTGCTTATTTGCAGCCGCGATCTGCTCGCCAGCACCCTCAAGCGTCTTTCGATGTTTGTGCTGCGCGCCAAAGTCAAGCTGCACGACGCCAGCGCCGAATATGCCTTGTGGGGCTTGACGGGCTCGGCCTGTGTTGCCTTGCAAGACAGCGCCGCCTGGACGCTTGGGCAAGTCGATGGCGCGCAGGTCATCCAGCTGTACCCCGCCCAGCAAACCCAGCGCCAGCTCTGGATAGGCGCCGCCAACAGCGCGCCAACGCAGTCGCTGCTGCACAGCGCAGCCGACTGGGCGTTGGGCGAAGTGCTGTCCGGCATTGCCACGATCAGCGCGCCGGTGTTCGAAGCTTTTGTGCCGCAGATGCTGAACTACGAATCCGTGGGTGGCGTGAACTTTAAGAAAGGTTGCTACCCCGGCCAGGAAGTCGTGGCACGCAGCCAGTTCCGGGGCACGCTTAAACGACGCGCTTTCATCCTGCGCACACTGGACGCCTGGCCGCAAGGGGCAAGCCCAGTACTAGCAGCCGGACAAGAATTGTTTTCGGCATGGGACGCGGAGCAGTCCTGCGGCACCGCAGTGCAAAGCGCTTGCGCCCCCGATGGCCGCTGGCTGTGCATTGCCAGTCTGCAAACCCAAGCTGCAGAGTCCGGGGTGCTGCACGCCGGCGAGCCCCACGGCCCTGCTTTGCAGTTATTGCCGCTGCCCTACCCTTTGCTTGAAGATATTTAGGCCTTGTCGGCTCACTTAGGCATTGACAGGTATCAAGTGTTGGCGCACCGCGCGCGACCAGCCGGCACCGCGCAGCAAGGGGCTGACGAATAAGCCCTCTACCTGCGCCTGCGGGCCAGGAGAAAGTCGCCCACAGGCCACCACCTCGTTCAGGGCGTTGTAAAGCACGCAGTGCTGTGCCGTCGCATCCCGTTCTTCGGTGGGACGCAAACTGCATACTGCTTCACGCAGACTGTGCCAATCACCGTGTACCGCCCGCACCGGTGATTGCCCTTGTTCAAAGCGGGTCAGCAGATCGCGCAAAACCTGGGGCACGGGCAATGACGCTTTGGCCACCGGGTCGGCAAACACATAAACCAACTCGGCGCCAACCAACAGTTGCTCGCCCCGAAAGATGCCGCTCACTAGTTGCAGCGAACTATTGCCGATGCGCGCGCAGCGCAAACCCACATCCAGCACATCGTCATAGACCGCTGAGGCATGAAACTCCAAGGTCGATTTGCGCACAAACAAATCGCCGCCCATGGCCTGCAAGCTGTGTTCATAAGGCAGTGCCAGCGCCCGCCAATAGTCAGCCAGTGCGGTATCCACATACATCAGGTAGTGCGGGTTGAAGACAATTTTTTGCAAATCCACTTCCGCCCAGCGCACGCGCAAGCGGTGAAAAAAACGGAACGCGGCGCGCGTATTGGAATCTGGCATGGCACAAAAAACCTTTCATCACTGTGTGCATGGGCCTCTCCTTCTGAGAGAGATCGCCTCCTTGGAAAGCTAGGCAGCAAGCTATGTTAGCGTCACGCAGAGGCCTTAGGCCTGAGGCCTGAGGCCCATGGCTAGCGCAGGGGTGCAAAGCGGTTTGCTGTGCGCTCAGTCCGGCAATACGGCAGTCGCTTCGATTTCCACTTGGGCGCGGTCTTCTAACAGGGCCGTGACCTGCACCAAAGTCATTACCGGGTAATGGCGGCCTATGACCTCTTGGTACACACGGCCCAGCTCGCGGGCGCGGCGCAGATACTCCTGCTTGTCGGTGACATACCAGGTCATGCGCACCACATGCTGCGGCCCGGCTTGGGCGCAAGCCAGGGTGTCCACGATGTTCTGCAAGGCCTGGCGGCACTGGGCCACAAAGTCATCGCTTTCAAACTGGCATTGGCCGTTCCAGCCAATCATGCCGGCCAAAAATACCGTGCGGCCACGGGCAAGAATGCCGTTGGAATAGCCTTTGGCCGGAACCCATCCGGGCGGTTGCAAGGTTTGAAACATGGGGTGTCCTAGCTTTGGAGTTGACGCAGCTTGAAACGCTGCAATTTGCCGGTTTCGGTGCGCGGGAGCGATTGCACAAACTCTAGCTTGCGCGGATACTTGAAAGGCGCAATGCTGTGCTTGACATGCTCTTGCAAGGCAAGGGCCATGTCCGCATCCGCAAGGTGACCCGGCTTGAGCACCACAAAGGCTTGCACAATTTGGCCGCGCTCAGCATCTGGCATACCCACTACTGCGCATTCGAGCACCGCCGAATGCAGCAGCAAGGCACTTTCCACCTCGGGCCCGGCGATGTTGTAACCGGCCGAAATAATCATGTCGTCATTGCGCGCGCAGTAGCTGAAATAGCCGTCTGCATCCATCACAAAGGTATCGCCTGGCAAGTTCCAACCCGCCACCACATAGTCGCGCTGGCGCGCATCATCTAAATAGCGGCAACCCGTGGCGCCACGCACGGCCAACCGGCCCGGCGTACCCGGCGGCACGGGCTGCATTTGCGCATCCACCACGCGCGCCTCGTAGCCGGGCACGACTTTGCCAATACTGCCATCGCGCACTTGGCTGCCTGCGCTGGCGATGTAAATATGTATGACTTCGGTGCCGCCAATACCGTCGGTAATTTGCAGACCCGTGGCAAGCTTCCAGGCCTGGCGCGTGGCATCGGGCAAGGCTTCACCTGCGCTGACCGGGTGTTTTAGGCTTGATAGGTCGTGCTCCCCCGCCAGCGCCGCCATTTGCCGGTACATGGTCGGCGCGGTATAGCACTGCGTGGCGCGGTACTTAGCGATGGTCTGCAACAGGGACTCGGGCGTGTGTCGCTCTAGCAGCACCGTGCTGGCGCCATAGCGCAAGGGGAAAGCCAGCAGCCCCCCCAGTCCGAAGGTAAACGCCACCGGCGGCGTGCCGCAGACCACGTCGTTCGCATCCATGTGCAGCACATGGCGCGGAAACAAGTCGCACATGGCCAATACATCGCGGTGGAAATGCATGGTGCCTTTGGGCTTGCCGGTGGTGCCGCTGGTAAATGCAATCAAGCAGACATCGTCCCGACTGGTGGGATGCGGCGACCCATGGGCGCTATGCGTTTGCATGCGCGCTTCCAAGGCGTCGGGTGCGTCGCTGCGAAAAGCCAGCACTTGCCGCAACAGCGGCTGGTATTGCGCGTGGCCCGGTGTTTGGCAAAACTGCAATTCTTCTAACAAAGCGGCGTCGCACAAAGCGGCGCTGACCTGGGCTTTGGCGATGATGGCAGCCAACTCGGTGGCGCGCAGCATAGGCATGGTGGGCACCACTACCAAACCGGCTTGCAGTGCACCTAAGAAGCAGGCGGCCATCATGGGGGTATTGGCGCCACGTAGCAACAAGCGATTACCCGGCACCAGGCCCATGTCTTGGGTCAGTACCTGCGCGATGCGGTGGCAGTGCTCGCTCAGCTGCCCATAGGTCCAGGCGATTTCCACAGGCCCCGCAGGACCGGGCGCCATGCCGCGAATGGCGATGCGATCGCCCCGGCCCTGTGCCACATGGCGGTCCACCAGTTCGGCGCCGCAGTTGAGGATGGCGGGGTACTGCAGCTCGGGCAAATCGGCTTGAAATACTGGCCATTCTTTCTGTGGCGGCAAGTGGTCGCGGGCGAAGTGATCGCTATGGCTGCTGGGCGCTAAAACATTCCAGTCTTGCATGCGAATTACCCCTTGATCAGGTCGCGTTCAATAATGAGTTGCTGCACCTCGGTGGCACCTTCGTAAATCCGCAAAGCACGCATTTCACGGTACAGGGACTCGACGATGCTGCCTTTCTTTACGCCCATGCCGCCGTGCATTTGCACCGCCATGTCGATGATGGTTTGTGCGCTTTCGGTGGCATTCATCTTGGCCATGGCG
>CANKNK010000133.1 GCA_947483455.1 Comamonadaceae bacterium
CGGGCAATACTGGCCGGGCGTTTCTTGGAATACATGTCCGCGACCTTAATTTTGTAGTAGTCGGCCACGGTTTTTTGAATGTTTTCCACAGATATCTGCCGATTCTGTATAGACAGCAGGTCTCTTAGGGCTTCGCGGGCCAGCGGGATGGAAATTTCCTTCTGGTTAAAGCGCGAATACGCCAGACATTTGCGCAAAGCGCCCTCGAGCTCGCGCACGTTGGAGCGCACATTTTTGGCGATGAAAAATGCCACCTCTTCGGGCATTTCAGCGCCCTCGGCGCGCGCTTTATTGATCAAAATCGCCACCCGCATCTCCAATTCGGGCGGCTCGATGGCTACCGTCAGGCCGGAATCAAAGCGCGAAACCAGGCGTTCGTGGATGTCCGTCAGGCCCTTGGGATAGGTGTCGCTGGTCATCACAATGTGGGATTTTTTGGCCAGCAAAGCCTCAAAAGCATTGAAAAACTCTTCCTGGGTGCGCTCTTTATTGGCAAAAAACTGCACGTCATCGATGAGCAACAAGTCCAGGGAATGGTATTTGTCCTTGAATTCGTCAAAGGTTTTGCGCTGATAAGCCTTGACCACGTCGGACACAAATTGCTCCGCGTGGATGTACAAAACCTTGGCCGCCGGCTTGTCAGCAAGCAAGCGATTGCCTGCTGCATGCATCAAGTGCGTCTTGCCCAGACCCACGCCACCATAGATAAACAAGGGGTTGTAGAGGTGCCCAGGCGCCGTGGCGACGTGCATGGCCGCGGCGCGCGCCATGCGGTTGGCGCTGCCCTCGACCAAGTTATCGAAGTTGAGCATGGTATTGAGGCGGTTTTTCGGCGCCTCGGGTGGGGCGACGCCAGCCTGGCTTTCGGCGCCCTGGGCCCGCACGGCGGGGCTGCGCGCCGAAAGCTCCTGGCGGGGCGGCGCCTCGCGCTGGCTGATCACCAACTCGACCTGTACCGGCTGGCCGCACAGGCGCTCGAGCACAGCGGCCATCGGGGCCAGGTACTGGGCGCGCACCCAGTCGAGCTTGAACCGGTTGGCCACAATGACCTGGACTTTGCTGAAGTCTTCGGATACCTGGGCCGTCAAGGGCTTGAGCCAGGTATTGAACTGCTGCTCGGGCATGTCCATCGCCATTTTTTCCATGCACGAATGCCACAAGGCCTGACCCGCGTCGCCTGTGGGCGCGGCATCGCCATAGGGCAAATAATCTTCAATCATGAACGCGGTCAATCTGTGGATAAAAAGGGGGTTGAGGGTGGCGGTTGTGCTCATTATCAAACACTTATCCACAAAAGCGGAGCGCCTTCCCAGCGCCCCAATGCTAACCGCAAGCCAGCATCTTGGCTCGTGAATTTTTTGAAATTTGTATTTAAAAACGTGTTCGGAGCCCGGGCCTAAGGGGCCGTTTACACGCGCCACTTGGCTTGGCCCCGAAAATTTGCGATAATCCTAGGCTTTCCCTAAAAATCCTTGGGGAATTTTGCCGGCGAGTCTGTCCTGAGAGTTGTTCTTTTGGGAGTAAGGACGCAAGTGCCGGGTCCGCTTAGTCAGGAAATCCAAATGAAACGCACTTACCAGCCCTCGAAAATCCGCCGCGCCCGCACCCATGGCTTCTTGGTCCGCATGAAAACCCGTGGCGGCCGCGCAGTGATCAACGCACGCCGCGCCAAAGGCCGTAAACGCCTGGCTGTCTAAGCGCCAGGCATCAAGGCGCCGGTCTGACACGTGCAGGGACTGCGCACCCGCGCCCAATTCCAGGCAGCGATGGCCGGCACGGTGCAAGCCCGCAGCCCTCATTTCGTGCTGCATTTTTGCAAGTTCGATGCGGCCCAGTCCCCCCAGAGCCCAGCGCCTGGAAGCACCGTTTTTGACAAAGGCCTCGCGCTCGAGCGCCCCGCCGTCGGCGCGCTGGTTCCCAAACGCTGGGCCAAACGCGCCGTCACCCGCAACACCATCAAGCGTCAGATCTACCACGTGAGCCTGCTTTTTGAAACGCAACTGGCCGCCGGCGCCCACGTGGTGCGACTGCGCAGTGCATTCGATCCCCGTCTGTTCCCCAGCGCCACTTCGGCTCCTTTGCGCGCCGCGGTGCGTCAGGAGCTATTGGACTTGTTCGGGCAGCTCGGCCTCGCAGCTTCCCCGCCCACGCCATGATGCAAACCCTGCTCATCGCTTTGGTCAAAGGCTACCGCCTGCTGCTCAGCCCCTGGCTGGGCAGTGCTTGCCGTTTTGAGCCGACCTGCTCCCGCTATGCGCTAGGGGCTTTAGAAAGCCATGGCGCCGGCGCCGGCACGTACCTGACAATCGCCCGTCTTGCGCGCTGCCACCCTTGGTGCGATGGCGGGCTGGATCCGGTTCCAAAAGACAAACCCCGGCTTTTTCGCCACCTCATTTCACCTTCTTCGGAAAAGAAACCCTCATGAACGATATACGCCGCACTGTTTTGTGGGTGATTTTTGGCTTTTCCATGGTTCTGCTGTGGGACAAATGGCAAATTCACAATGGCAACGCGCCGACATTTTTCCCCGGTCCACCCACGGCCGTCAGCACCAGCGCTTCTGGCGCTGCCAAAGCAGCCGCCTCTGATGCCAGCGTACCGGGTACTGTGCCGATGGCTGCAGCACCGGCCACGGCCAATGCCGCAGCGGCAGTAGAGTCCGGCGCACTTTCGCGCGGCGAGCGCATCCGGGTCTCGACCGATGTTTTGACCTTGGAGTTTGACACCTTAGGCGGCACCCTCGTGGGCTCGGAATTCCTGAAATACGGTGAGTCGGGCGACAAGGAGAAGCATGTCAAGCTGCTCGATGACAGCAAAGAGCGTGTTTACTTGGCCCAGTCCGGCGTGGTGGCGGGCGCAGTGCCGGGCAATTTCCCGACGCACAAGACACCTATGGCTTTTTCCGGCGCGACGCAGCTCCAAGACGGGCAGGACCGCCTGCAACTGACGTTCAGCTCGCCCGATGTGGGCGGTATCAGCGTGGTCAAAACCTATACCCTGCACCGGGGCTCCTACGCTATTGAGGTCAGCCACGCGCTGAGCAACCATTCGGACGCGCCAATTGCGCCTCAGCTGTATTTGCAACTGCTGCGCGATGGCAATAAGCCGGCTGGCGAATCGTCTTTCTATTCCACCTTCACCGGCCCTGCGGTGTACAGCGAGGCCAAAAAATACCAGAAAGTGGAGTTTGCAGATATCAAAAAGAAAAAAGCCGAATACGAAAAGCAGGCTAGCAATGGCTATATCGCCATGGTGCAACACTACTTTGCAAGCGCCTGGATACTGCCTGATGGTGTGAGCCGTAGTATTTCGCTTGACGGCGTGGACATGCCCGGCACCTTGGCCGACTGCTGCTACCGCGCAGCGATGGTGGCGCCCCTGGAGGCGATTGCACCTGGCACCAGCCGCAGTCTGGAAGCGACCTTGTTTGTCGGTCCCCAAGAAGAAAAAATGCTAGAGGCGCTAACCCCCGGCCTAGAACTCCTTAAAGACTATGGATGGCTCACAATTTTGGCCAAGCCTTTGTACTGGCTGCTCGACCGTTTGCACAGTGTCATCCAAAATTGGGGATGGGCCATTGTTGCCTTGGTTTTATTACTAAAAATCGCGTTCTATTGGCTCAATGCCAAAGCCTATGAAAGCATGGCCAAGATGAAGGCGATCAATCCCAAGATCATGGAAATGCGCGAGCGTCTCAAGGACAACCCGCAGCAAATGCAGCAGGAGATGATGCGTATTTACCGAGAAGAAAAGGTCAACCCCATGGGCGGCTGCTTCCCGATCATGGTGCAGATCCCGGTGTTCATTGCGCTGTACTGGGTGCTGTTATCCACCGTGGAAATGCGCAGCGCCCCCTGGATGGGCTGGATCCATGACTTGTCCGCGCCAGACCCGTATTTCATCCTGCCGGTGATCATGACGCTGACCACGCTCTTGCAAACCGCGCTGAACCCGGCACCGCCCGACCCGATGCAAGCCAAGCTGATGTGGTTTATGCCACTGGTTTTTAGCGTGATGTTCTTCTTCTTTCCATCGGGCCTGGTGGTCTACTGGATAACCAACAACATCTTGTCGATTGCGCAGCAGTGGATTATTAACACCCGCATGGGCGTGCCGCCGCAATTCAATCTGCCCTCGTTCAAATAAATATCCCGCTGCTGCGGGATCAGCTAAGGCCGCGCAAGCGGCCTTATTCGTTGGGACGCAGCGCTTTGGGCGCCCGGCTTGGCGCGCGGATAATGGGCGCGTCCACCCAAAGCCCTAACCCATGCTTGCCCGCCACCACGACCCGATTTTGGCCATCGCCACCGCGCCCGGGCGCGCCTCGGTAGGCATCGTGCGCTTGAGCGGCAAGGACTTGCGCCCGCTGGTCCAGGCCTGGTTTGGACACGGCCTGGATCCGCGCCATGCGCACTACCTGCCCTTCCCGGATGCCCAAGGTGCGCCCATAGACCACGGACTTGCCCTGTATTTCCCAGCGCCGCATTCCTTTACCGGCGAGGATGTGCTGGAGTTGCAAGCCCACGGCGGACCGGTGGTGCTGCAACTTTTGCTTGCGCGCTGCTTGGAGCTGGCAAGCAGCAGCAACGAACACGGCCACGCTTGCCTGGCGGGGCTGCGCCTGGCGCAAGCGGGCGAATTTAGCGAACGCGCCTTCCTCAATGACAAGATCGACCTGGTACAGGCCGAAGCCATTGCCGACCTGATAGACGCCAGCACCGAGGCCGCGGCGCGCAGCGCCGTGCGCTCGCTAGCAGGGGATTTTTCGCGCGAAGTGGACCAATTGCGCGATGGCCTGGTGCGCCTGCGCCTGCTGGTGGAAGCGACGCTCGATTTTCCGGAAGAAGAAATTGATTTCCTACGCAAGTCCGATGCCCAGGGACAGCTCGACGGCCTGCATGCGGCGCTGAGCAAAGTACTGGGCGCCGCGCGCCAAGGCGCCCTGCTGCGAGACGGCATACGCGTAGTGATTGCCGGCCAGCCCAATGCGGGCAAATCCTCCTTGCTCAATGCCTTGGCCGGTGCCGAGTTGGCCATCGTCACGCCGATTGCCGGGACGACCCGCGACAAGGTACAAGAGACGATACAAATTGAAGGCGTGCCGGTCCATGTGATTGACACTGCCGGACTGCGCGAGGGCGCTGACGAGGTGGAGGCTATTGGCATTGCGCGCGCCTGGGACGCAGTACTGCAAGCCGATGCCGTCGTGTTTTTGCATGACCTGACACGCGCTGAGCAGCCGCAATACCAGGCCGATGACGCGCGCATCGCCGCGACATTGGGCCACAAATTAGCGGCCACCGTTCCGGTCATCGACGTCTGGAACAAATGCGACGCGCAGGCTCCGGATGCGCAAGTTCCTGGCTTGTACCTGTCGGCCAAAACCGGGCAAGGCCTGGACACGCTGCGCAAGCATTTGCTTGAATTGGCAGGCTGGCAGTCAGGCGCAGAAGGCATTTCGATGGCGCGCCAACGCCATGTGCAAGCGCTCAGCCAAGTCAGTGCCCATCTGTACCTCGCCCACGCCCATTTACGCGCCCAGGCGCAGGCCCTGGATTTGTTGGCCGAGGAATTGCGACTTGCGCAAAACGC
>CANKNK010000134.1 GCA_947483455.1 Comamonadaceae bacterium
ACAGGCCCCCAGCCCTATCGTGCGCGCGCGCCGCTCGGCCGTCGGCGAAGGCCTGCAAGTGCTGGTCTATACGCCGGACCAAGCCGATTTGTTTGCCCGCATTTGCGGCTATTTTGACCAGGCCTCTTTCAGCGTCGTCGATGCCCGTATTCACACCACGCAGCGCGGCTATGCGCTCGATACCTTTGAAGTAGTTACCTCGGCGGGTATGGAGGAGCACTACCAGGCGCTCACCAATATGATTGAAGCCGATCTGGCGCAAGCCATTGCACAAGCGGGACCGCTACCTGCCCCCAGCAAAGGCCGTGTATCGCGCCGCGTCAAAAGCTTCCCGATTGCGCCACGCGTCACCCTGCGCCCCGACGAAAAAGCGCAAAACTGGTTGCTCAATATCTCTGCCAGCGACCGCTTGGGCTTGCTCTATTCCATTGCCCGCGTACTGGCGCATCACCATATCGTGGTGCAACTGGCCAAAGTTGCCACCTTGGGCGAACGCGTAGAAGACACTTTTTTGATTCACGGTGCGCCACTGCAGCACAATAAAACCCAAATCGCCATTGAGACGGAATTGCTGGCGGCCTTGGCGTCCTGAGCCTGCCAATGCCAGGGCCGCCCGCGACAGCGCCTTGCCATGTGTAAACCTTTTACCGGAGAGACCAGGATGCCAACCCGTTTTTTGCCCCCATCAGCGACAGGGAGTCGGCGCAGCCTGCTGGTAGCGGGGGCAGCGACTGCTCTCACCCTGGGCCTGCCCGCCTGGGCCCAAAGCAAAGCCGTGTTGCGTATTTCGTCGCCTGCGGTACCCGAGGACTGGCATGCCAAGATGTGGACCGTGTTCAAAGAGCACTTAGACAAAAGCGCGCCAGGGGAGTTTGATGTACAGATCAATCTGAACGCCAGCTTGTTCAAACAAGGCGCAGAGCCTGCCGCCATGGCGCGTGGCAACCTGGAATTGACCACGGTGTCGGCCGCCGATATTGCCAAAATCGTGCCTGCGTTTTCCATCTTCACTGCCGCTTATGTGGTGCGTGACCCGGCCCAACAACAAAAGATTTTTAACGGCCCTATCGGCACCGAGCTATTTAAAACCGTATCCGAAAAAATGGACATCAGCGTCTTGTCCACCTGCTACCTGGGCACGCGCCAACTCAATTTGCGCGAGTTGCGCACGGTGCGCAGCCCGGCAGACCTCAAGGGCATCAAACTGCGCATGCCCGGCTCCAAGGACTGGTTGTTTTTGGGTGAAGCCCTGGGCGCAACCGCCACACCGCTGGCATTTGGTGAGGTGTATATGGGCCTCAAATCAGGCACGATTGACGCGCAGGACAACCCACTGCCCACCGTCAAAGCGGCCAAATTGTATGAAGTGACCAAACAAATCGTACTGACCAGCCACTTGGTTGATGGCTTGTTTATTGCCATCTCTAACAAAGCCCTGCAAGCGCTCAGCCCGGCGCAACGCAGCAAGGTGCAGGCGGCAGCGCAGGCCGCAGCGGCTTTTAACAATGAGAACCGCCTGAAAGAAGAATCCCAGCTCGTGGAATTTTTCAAGAAAGAGGGCCTACAGATCAGCACCCCGGACCTAGAGGCCTTCCACAAAACCGTGCAAACCGCCTACCAAAACGCCGACTACGGCAAGACCTGGCCCGCGGGCCTGCTAGAGCGTATCCATGCGGTCCGCTAAGGCCTTGGCCCAGCAATGAAAGCCTGGCTGCACAAGGCGGCGCAGGCGCTCGGTGGCCTGCTGTTTGTCGCTCTGTTTTTGGTCTTCGTGGTGCAAATCACCGCGCGTTTTGTTTTCAATCAACCGCTGGCCTGGAGTGACGAGGCTGCCGTCATTTTGTATGTCTGGATTATTTTGTGGGCTGCGGCCACCATGGTGCCGCAGCGCGAGCATGTGGCCTTTGACCTGGTGTGGAATGGGGCCAGTGCGCGCTGGCGTCGTGTACTGCAAGTGCTTGGCAATGCACTTATCGGCGGCCTGGCCCTGGTGGCACTACCGGCCAGCTGGGACTATGTGCGCTTCATGGCGCGTGAGGGCACGCCCGTGCTGGGCGTACCCCTGATGGTGGTCTATTTACCCTTCATCGTCTTGCTGCTGGCCATGGTGCTGCGCAGTCTGGGCCAGATCGCGCAGGCATTGCGCGGCCCCGGCGAAGACGAGAGCGAGGCGCCAGCGCCATGAGCCAGCCCCTGCTCTGGTTAGTGGCCGTCATGCTAGGCGCTATGTTGATGCGCATGCCCATCGGCTTTGGCATGCTGGCAGGGGGCATCGCCTACCTGCTGGCCAAAGGACAGGACTTAGGGCTGGTGGCCGAGCAAGTGTGTAACGGCCTGTACAACAACTATGTGCTGCTCTCGGTGCCTATGTTTGTGTTTGCTGCCAACATCATGAACGCAGGCACCGTGAGCGAGAGGATTTTTGATTTTTGCCGGATTCTGGTAGGCCGTATGCGCGGCGGCCTGGCACAGGTGGATATTGTGGTGAGTGTGATTTTTTCGGGCATGAGCGGCAGCGCCATTGCCGACGCCGCAGGCCCGGGCTTGGTCACCATCCGCGAGATGTTGAAGAAGCCCGAGTACACACCGGGCTTTGCCGGTGCGGTGGTAGTGGCCAGCGCCACCCTGGGCCCCATCATCCCACCGAGTATCCCGATGGTGATTTATGCCCTGGTCTCGGGCACCTCGGTGGGCGCCTTGTTTTTGGGCGGCGTGGTGCCCGGTGTATGCATGGCTGTGTTGATGATGCTGGTGGTCCACGTCATCGCCACGCGGCGCAATATGCCACGCGAAGCGCCCGTGCCTTTGCGCGAGTGGCCGCAAATATTTTTCCGGGGCGCGCTGCCCCTGTCGATGCCACTGGTGTTGCTGGGCGGCATTTACAGCGGCGCCTTCACACCTACCGAAGCGGCAGCGGTTGCCGCCTTGCATGCACTGGTGCTGGCAGCGCTGGTGTTTCGCGCACTCAGTTGGCAAAGCTTTTGGGCCGTGGTGCTGGAGTCCACGCGCAGCAGTGCGGTGATCACGCTCATCTTGGCGGGCTCCTTCATCCTGAACTATGCCTTCACCGCCGAAGGCGTACCCCAGGCCATGGCGCAGTGGGTCGAGGGCATGCAGCTGTCGCGCCTGCAATTTTTGCTGTTCGTGAATCTGCTGTTTTTGGTGTTGGGTTGCTTTTTGGATGTGTCAGTACTGCTGCTGGTGTTTGTACCCATGCTGCTACCTGCGGTCAAGCTGCTGGGCATCGACCTGGTGCACTTTGGCGTGCTGGTGGTGCTCAATATGATGATCGGCCTGATTCACCCGCCCTTTGGCATGCTGCTTTTTGTCATCAAAGCCCTGACCGGTATTCCGATAGGCGCGATGATGAAAGAGGGCTGGCCGTTTTTGCTGATGCTGCTGGCGCTGCTCCTGGCCATCACCGTCTTCCCGCAAATCGTGCTTTGGCTGCCCCAAACCATGGGCTATGGCGCGCATTAGCCACAGCGCTATCGCTGCCCTTACTTTTATTTGAAAGTCGCCTGCACTTTGCGGGTGATGCGCCAAACCCCCCATAACACCAGTGGCACCGAAGTGCCCAGGGCTATTTCTAGGTTGATGGGCAGGCCCGCCGCAATGAGCGCTTTGACGGCGTAATGCAGCAAGCTGACCACGTAGTACGAAATAGCCGCGATGGACAAGCCCTCCACCGTGGTTTGTAAGCGCAATTGCAATTCCTGCCCGCGCGTGAGCTTTTCCAGCAACTGCTGGTTTTGCTGTTCGGTGGCAATGTCCACCCGGGTGCGGAGCAAAGCGCTGGTGCGCGAGACGCGCTCGGACAAGGTCGCCAAGCGCTGCGCCGTGGCTGCTACCGTGGCCATGGCCGGCGATAAGCGGCGCTGCATAAATTCGCCTATGGTCTGGGTCCCGGGCATCACTTTTTCGCGCAGCTCGGCGATGCGCTGGACCACCAGGGTGTTGTAAGCCTGGGTCGCCGAAAACCGGTAACTGTGCAAGGCCACGTAGCGCTCCACCCGCGCGGCCAGCGCCACCAGTTGGTCCAGCAGTTGCTGGTCGCTGGCGGTGTTGCCCTCCAGCCGGGCGGTGATATCGGCCAGCGCGGTTTCGGCCTGCGCCAACTCCGGGCCCAAGGCCTTGACCACCGGCAAACCACGCAGCGCCATCAGGCGGTAGGTTTCCAATTCCAGCAAGCGCTGAGAAACGCGTCCGGCGCGCGCCTGGCTCGTGCCCACCGGCGCTACCACCAGCATGCGCTCAAAGCCATCGGCACTGATCTTGAATTCGGTATACGCCGCCGAATGCCCATGGCCCAGTTGGGAAGCCGCAATGTCCGAGCCACCCAACCACTGTTGCGCCAGTTCCATCAACACGCTACCTTGCTGCAAGTCGCCATGCACCATGGCCATCTGCACTGCGGCCACCGTGGCACCCGGTATGGCGCGTAGCCATGGGGCGGGTACGGCCAAGCTTGCCAGTACCTGGGCAGGCTCGCAGACGCATTCCGAGGTCGCCAAGGGCTGCACGATGGAGTAGCGGCTGAACTCGGTATGGCGCTCCCACTTCAGGGTGTAGCCCTCCAGATGGATACGCAAAAAATTTCCCTCGAGGCTCTGCGCCGTCAACGCCTCTTGACCGGGCAAAGCGCGCAAATGCGCTGCCTCTTGCTCGCGGCTGACTTCGGCATTGAGCACCGCCACAAAGGTGACCAGCGCGGGTAGCTGCAAGCTGGCCGGCGGGCGGGCGTGGACTTCGTCATGCAACTGGCGGCGCAAGGCATCGTCGGGGGGCAGCAAATGGGCGGCGGGGACCATGGAACTCCTTGGGGGCGGGCAATAGGCGAGCAGGATACACAAACACCGCTTCAAACCCATGTTTCGATGCGCAAGATGCCGCCTTGGGCTGTGCACTTTGGAGCGCAGGCGCGGTAAATATCAACGCGGTGATGAAATCATGGCCCGCAAATTGCTATACCGAAGCACAAGCGGCAACTTCTAGGCGTCGCTTGACGGCATCCGCATATTGGCAGGGGCCCGCAGCGGATAGGTAAGGCGTGCAAACGTCTTGGAGCCAACGCAGGAGTGCGCCATGGCACAAGGAATTGGAATCCAAAGCATGGGCTGGGAAATCCGCTCAGGCCCTTACACAGACAACGCGGGCGAACGCAAGAAAAAGCGTGAACAGCGCCTACGCCAGTTGATCGCCGCCCTGCAATCGGGTTCCTTGGATGCTGCGCGCCTGGCCTTTAGCGCCGTGGTCAGCCATGACGAAGACATGGCGCACAACAGCCACATGACCCACATCGGTGCCGCATTGCAAAGCAGCAACCTGCCCGGCGCTTGGCGCTGCGCCCAGGACTTGCGCACGGCCTACCCTTGGGCTTTTCAAGCCCCGCCCAAGCACCTTAGCCATGCCCCTACAAACACGCCCCAGCCGCAGGAAGCCAAAAGCTTTACCGACGGTTTGACCGGGCGCCTGTTTGACCTGATCGCCTAAGGCGCATCAAACAATTTTGACGCTCAGGTTGGGCAGGCCGTCGATGTGCATTTCGATG
>CANKNK010000135.1 GCA_947483455.1 Comamonadaceae bacterium
GCGCTGGCGTCCCAGGCTTTGGCAGGTATTCCTTCTAGCGGCGTGCTCAGGCGTTTAGGGGGGGTGGACATAGTTCTTGGGGTTTCAGGATTTAGTCAATGGCGAAAAAGCGTGTGCATTCCATAGCGCTCAAGGAATCTTCAGCGCGATCTTGCCTACAAAACGTTTAGCCACAAACGCAGCCTGTGCTTGGGCAATATCGCGCAAATCGAAAGTTTGCGCCAGCAGGGGCGTTAGGCGCCCGCGCGCTACATAGCCTAGCAATTGTTCGAATACCGCATCCTCCTGCCAGGTACAGCCCAGCAATTGCAAGTCTTTGAGATACAGCGTGCGCAAATCCAAAGTCACCATCGGCCCGGCAATCGCACCGGCCGTCGCATAGCGACCGCCGCGCTGCAATACCTCCAGCAAATTGGGCCAGGCCGGCCCGCCCACCAAGTCGATGACCACGGCCACGCTTTCTTTGCCCAAGGCCTGCACGATATCGACGTCGCGGCCCAGGGTGTGGGTTGCGCCTATGGTGCCTAAGACGGCGTGTTTGCTTGCATCGGCCTGCGCAATCACCTGCGCGCCACGCAAGTGCGCCAGTTGCACCGCTGCGCTGCCTACGCCGCCCGATGCGCCCGTAATCAGCACGCGCTCACCCGCTTGCACACTGGCACGGGTCAGCAAGTTTTCGGCGGTGGAATAGGCGCAAGGCAGGCAGGCCAGTTCAGCATCGCTCAATGCGCTTTGCACGGCCATGGCGGCACTGGCGGGCACGCGGGTGTATTGCGCAAAGCCACCATCACACTCCGAGCCAAAGTAATCCAAGTCGTAGGGTGCAGCACCGGGCTTGCGCAGCACCGGGCGCACCAGCACGCGCTGGCCTATGCGTGCGCTGTCTACGCCCGCACCCACTGCCGCGATATGCCCGCAGCAATCTGCGCCCTGGATGCGCGGAAACTGCATGGCCGCGCCGCCCCAGCTGGGCGCGCTGTCCCTGTCAGTATCAAAGCCCACGGACGCGTGCTGCGTCGGACCGTCCACGGTTTTGGAATACCAGCCCACGCGCGTGTTGATATCGGTGTTGTTGACGGAACTGGCGGACACGCGGATGAGCACCTCACCGGCACGCGGCAAGGGCACGGGCAGGTCCTCGCGGTACTGCAATTGTTCGGGGCCGCCAAACCCGGTCAGCAGCACGCCGTGCATGCGCTCCGGGAGCAAGGCGGCTGCGGCCATGGTCTAGGCGGTTTTGGCCGCAGGCAGGCTGATGACCCGTCCCACATAGGCCGGGCGCGGCAGACTGCGGTGCGCCGTGGCCAGCATCTGCACCCGCGCCGCCACATTCGGGACAAAGGGGCTGGCCCGTGGTCCGTCCATGGCCACGCTCAGCAGCATTTGCTCGCTGTAGGCCATCACGGTGTCATTGCCTTTGATGTGCAAGGCCAGGCCCACATGCAGGCGTTTGGCGTCATGGCCCAGTACCTGGCAATAGACTTGCACCTGGGCGCCGAGTTTGACCTCGTGCAAAAAATTCACGTGCGCTTCCAGCGTGAAGATGGAGTGCCCCGTGGCTTGGCGACCGGCGGCGTCCAGACCGATCTGGTCCATCAGCCCATCGACACCGTAGCTGAACAAGACCATATAAAAGCCATCGCGCAAATGGCCGTTGAAGTCCACCCAGTCACGGATGACCGGGGTTTCGAAGGTAAGCAAGGTCTCAGGCATCGGGCGCAATACCGTGTTTGAGTTTGGTCGCTTTGATCGCTGCTTGTACCGCCATCAAACAGTCGTCGCGGTAGCGCTCCCAGTCGGCAATGCTGCGCCCGTCGAGTTGCACTTCGCTACCGTCTGCGACGGCGTCGAGCAAACTATCAGTCAGCTCAGGCGCTTCTAGCTTGGTCCAGGGCAGCTTGAGCGCCGGGCCGAACTGCGCCATAAAGTGGCGCATACCCGCGTCGCCACCGGCCAGCGTATAAATCAAAAAACTGCCCATAAACGACCAACGCATACCGGCACCAAAGCGAATAGCGTCGTCAATTTCGCCGGTGGTGGCCACGCCATCGTTGACCAAGTGCAGCGACTCCCGCCACATGGCTTCCAACAGACGGTCGGCAATAAAGCCGGGCACTTCTTTGCGCACATGCAAGGGGCGCATGCCCAAAGAGCGGTAGACCTGCATGGCCGCCTGTATCGCCTCGGGCGCGGTGTTCACGCCACCCACCACTTCCACCAAAGGCAGCAAATACACCGGGTTAAACGGGTGGCCCACGACGCAGCGCTCGGGGTGCTCGGCATCGGCATAAAAATCGCTGGGTAACAGGCCCGAGGTGCTGGAGCCAATCAGCACATTCGGGCGCGCTGCCGCGGTGATTTGCGCGTGCAGGGCCAGCTTCAAGTCCTGGCGCTCGGGCGCGCTTTCTTGGATGAAGTCGGCATGGGCCACACATTCCTCTACCGTGGCCACAAACTTCAGGCGCGACTGCGAAGCGCTGGGAGCCAGCCCTTGGGCGGTCAGCGCACCCCAGGCTTTGGCGGTGCGCTCGCGCAGCGCCGCTTCGGCGCCGGGGGCCGGGTCCCAGGCGACCACGTCCAGTCCATGGGCCAGCGCACGCGCGACCCAGCCGCTGCCGATGACGCCGGTGCCTAAAGCAGCGAAAGTTTTGATTTCAGTAACAAACGACATAGCAATCCTTGGCTTATAAAAAATTAAACAGTTTCTAGAAGCGGTACCTGGCCCGTGGGCACTTTCTGCAAGCACCGCAGCGCGGCGGCCTGGGTCTGGCGCCGCTTAGCCGCGCTTTTTCAGGCCCATGGCCACGCGGCCTTCGGCCGGCGTCATGGGCTTGCCGCCCAGGCGGGTGATGATTTCCACCGCCCGCTCGGTGAGCGAGCCATTGCTGGCGGGCACGCCTTTGTCCAGCCACAGGTTGTCTTCCAGGCCGACGCGCACATTGCCGCCCAAAATCACCGATTGCGCCAGCATCGGCATTTGCGAGCGGCCAATGCCAAAAGCCGACCACACCGCGCCCGGCGGCAGGTTGTCCACCATGGCTTTCATGGTGGTAGTGTCCGCCGGTGCGCCCCATGGAATGCCCAGGCAGAGCTGGAACAGCGGGTTGTCCAGCAGGCCCTCTTTCATCATTTGTTTGGCAAACCAGAGGTGACCGGTATCAAAGATTTCGAGTTCGGCTTTCACGCCCAGCTCGGTGATGCGCTTGGCCCCGGCGCGCAGCGCCATCGGGGTGGAGACATAAATCGTGTCGCCGTCGCCAAAGTTGAGGGTGCCGCAGTCCAGGGTGCAAATTTCGGGCAGCAGTTGTTCTACATGGATCAGGCGCGCCATGGGGCCTATCAGGTCGGTGTTGGGACCGAAGTGGGTGGGATGCTCACCGGCGCCGATTTCCAGGTCGCCGCCCATGCCGGCGGTCAGGTTGACGATGACATCGATGCCCGAATCGCGGATGCGGTCCATGACTTCGGCATACAAAGCAGGGTCGCGGCTGAATTGTCCGGTCGCAGGGTTGCGCACATGGCAGTGCACCACGGTGGCGCCGGCCTTGGCCGCTTCCACCGCCGCCGCCGCAATCTGCGTGGGCGTGACAGGGATAGCCGGGTGCTTGCCGACGGTGTCGCCCGCACCCGTGAGTGCGCAGGTAATGATGACGTTGGGGTTCATAGTGCGTAGTCCGTTTCTTCAAGGTCAAGGATGGCTTTGAGCGCCTGCAAGTGCAAGGCGCAAGCGTCGGTAGGGTAATCGTTCCATTGGGCGCAGGCCTGGCGTGCCACCGCCTCCGGTATCAGGGCCAGCGGCCGGCCCGTGGACAGGGCCAGCACCTGCACTTTGGCGGCTTTTTCCAGGTAATAGAGTTCGTCCAGGGCTTGGGCCACGCTGTCGCCAATGACCATTACGCCATGGTTGCCCAAAAACAGCACGCTTTTGCCGTCTTGCATCAGGGCCGCGACGCGTTCGCCCTCGGACGTATCCAGCGCCATACCCGCATAGTGCCGGTCGTAGGCGATACGGCCATAAAAGCGACAGGCGTTTTGGTCCAGCGCCAGCCATTCAAAGTCTTGCAGGCAGCACAGCGCGGTGGCATAGGGCATGTGGGTGTGCAATATGCAGCGCGCCTGTGGCAATCGCTGGTGCAAGGTGGCATGCAGATTCCAGGCGGTGGGGTCGGCGCCCAAGGCGGCGATGCCCTCGCCACTGTGGTCTGCATCGAGCAGCAGCAGGTCGCTGGCCCGGATGCGCGAAAAATGGCTGCCCACCGGGTTGAGCAAAAACCGCGTGCCGCCTTCGGAGACTGCCAGGCTGAAGTGGTTGGCAATGGACTCATGCATATCCCAGCGCGCGGCCCAGCGAAAGGCAGCGGCCAGATCGATGCGATCTTGCATCAAAGAGTCTTGTGGGTGCATGCAGGGGGTTCCGTCCAAATGCCACTGTAGGGCGACTGTCTGCACCAAGGTGCTAAAGGTGCGACGCATTTTCCGCCAAAAGCGACCTGCGCCTGCGCGCCCTTTTTTCGCCCGCCAATCGAAAGAATTGTCCCCCTTAGCTAGCAATACGTCGCCTTTTGGCGGCTGGGGCATGCGCTACTGTGTCACCATCGATGCTTCGCCGTCTTGCTGCGGCTCGCAATTGTGTTTGTTTATGCAACTCCCCCGTTTTTCCCGACTCACGCTGCCCCTGGCCTCCTTGCTGTCGGGCGTCAGCATGTTGGTGGTGGGCATTGCCCTTTTAACGGTGGCCATTGGCGCGCAGGCCGGTCTGGCTAAGTATTCGGGTCTGGTCACCGGCATGATCATGTCGGCCTATTTCGCTGGCTTTGTTTACGGCACCTATGCCTGCCCGGGTCTCATCCGCCGCGTGGGCTACATCCGCGCCTTTGCCGTGATGGCCTCGGTGGCCTCCGCCCTGCCGGTGCTGCATGCCTTGTGGACCAACCCCTGGTTCTGGGGCTTGCTGCGCTTTACCACCGGTTTGTGCATTGTGGGCTTGTACATGGTGATTGAAAGCTGGCTCAATGTAGTGGCCGGGCGCGAAAGCCGGGGCAAGGTGTTTGCGGCCTATATGGCGGTCAGCGGCGTGTCTACGGCGCTGGGGCAGTGGCTGATTTTGGCCGGCGACCGTTTCGGCTTTATGCCCTTTGCGTTTGCTTCCATTTTGTTTTCCTTCGCCTTGGTGCCTACCACCATGACGACCATCCGCGAACCCAAGCAAACCCATGCACCGTCCATGAGCCTGGTGCGTTTGTTCGCCATCTCGCCGATTGGCGCCATCGCCTCTATGGGCTCGGGCCTGATCAGCGGCACGTTTTATAGCCTGGGCAATGTGTTTGGCAAAGGTGTAGGCTTTAGCGACAGCCACACCGCCACGTTCATGGCCGCTACGATTTTGAGCGGCGCCGCGTTTCAGTACCCGGTGGGCCATTTGTCCGATCGCTACGACCGGCGCTCGATGTTGATCTGGGTCTGCCTGATTTCGTCATTGCTCGCGGCCGTGGGCTTTTACTTGGCGCGCGAATATGAAA